>JBCCLX010000547.1:0-2352 GCA_039026635.1 Pseudomonadota bacterium | reverse complement strand
CCGAGATCGACCTCACCGTGAACAAAGTCGGCATCTTCGGCACGGTGGCGAAACTCGACAAAGCGGTGAAGGAGGGGGATCGCGTCGAGATCTATCGCCCCATCCATCCCGATGCGGAGCTGTTGGAGAAGCGGTCATGAGCTGGATGCGCGAAGAAACTCGGCGCGGCGAGGGCCCGAGCCGGCGAGCTGTCGTGGGCGGGCTGGCAGCAGGTACTGCGGCCCTCGGCCTGGGCTGTGCGGCCCTGATGCCGCGGCTCGGACGGGAGCAGGCGGTGATCATCGGGGGCGGTCCGGCGGGCGCGGCGGCGGCCATCGCCTTGCGTCAGCACCGGCCCGACGCCTCGGTGCTGCTGATCGAGCGGGATCCGACGCGCCTGGGCCTGCTGGTCCAAGGCGCTCAGCTCTCGCCCGTCCCGATGGGGCCCGACCTCAGCACCCTCCGCCGCGCCGAGGTTGAGGTCGCCGTGGATGAGGCTGTCGGGCTCGATTGGTCGAGGGGCCGGCTAGCGCTGATGAGCGGGCGGGACGTCGCCTTCGACCGGCTGGTCGTCGCGCCGGGCACGGCGCCGGTCGCAGAAGCGATCCCAGGGCTCGACGCCCGCGCCCGCCACCACTGGCCGGCGGCATGGGGCAGTGCGCGCGAGGCGCGGCGGCTCGAGGCGCAGCTTCACGGACTGCCCGAGGCGGGCCATGTGGTGCTGCGCCTGCCCGCGCAGATCAGCCATCAGCAGGCCGCGGTCGCCCGCGCTCTCTTCCTGGCGCAGTGGCTGCAGGATCATCGCCCGGCGGGACGGCTGACCGTCCTCGATGCCACCGCCGACGATCGCCTGCGCATCGCCTTCGACGCGCGGGTGGCAGGGGCAGCAGAGGCCGGCCGAGACCTGCGGACCCGCGTCGATTGGCTGGGCGCCCGCCGCGGCGGCGTCGTCACAGGCATCGACACGGCAGCCGGCACCTTGGAGACCCCGTCAGGCCGGCTCCATGCCGATGTGGTCAACTTCGTCTCGCCGCAGGCAGCGGGGCAGGTCGCGGCTCTCGCCGGGCTCACGGATGCGAGCGGCTGGTGCCCCGTCGACGCGGCCGGCCGGTCGACACAGCGCACCAGGACGCTGGTGCTGGGCGATGCGCGCAAGGGCGTGATGCGCACAGCCGAGCAGGCTCTCACCTCCGCACAAAAAGGCGTCTCGGCCCTCAGCTGAGGGCACAGCGCCCTGGGCGGCCGGTCTCACTGGGCCCCTCTCACTGGGCCACTCTCACTGGGCTGGGCGCTCGGCCCAGCCGGCAAAGATGCGTTCCAGAAGGACGACGGCGTAGAAGAGGACGATGCCGAGGATCCCAAGCGCGATCAGAACCGCGAACATCAGCGGGTAGTTCGAGTTCGTCTGCCCCGACAGGAACAAAGCCCCAAGACCGCGCCCGTGGGGGGACACGATCTCCACCAGGTTCGTCCCGATGAAAGCGAGCGTCACCGAGACCTTCAGCGCCCCAAAGAACTCCGGCAGCGTCTTTGGCAGGGCGATCTTCCAAAAGATGGTGAGCTTCGAGGCGCCGAGCGCGCGCAGAATATCGCGGTATTCAGGCTCAAGGGTCGAGAGACCCACCGCCACCGACACCGCGATCGGGAAAAAGGAGATCAGGAAGGCCATCATCACGGTGTTGAAATCGTGCTGGCCGATGAAGAGCAGCGCGAGGACCGGCACGAGCGTCGCCTTGGGGATCGCGTTGAAGCCGATCAGCAGCGGGTAGAGCGCATCGCGGGCGATCTTGGAGAAGCCCATGATCATGCCGAGGAGCAGCCCTGCGATCACCGCCAGGACGAGGCCCGCCACCGTGCGCCACAGCGTCTCCCAGGCGCCGATCAGAAAGAGATCAGCGAAGCGGATATAGGCCGCCGGCAAATCGCTCGGCGAGGCCATCACGAAATCCGGCCAGCCGTTGGCCCAGACCAGCAGCTCCCAGAGCGCCGTGAAGACGATCACCGCGGCCACCGGCACCAGGATCTGCTGCAGCCTGACCATCAGGTCGCCGCCTTCACAGGCCTGCCCTGGGCGATCTTGATCTCGTCGCGCAGCGTGTGGAGCATCTCCGCGACCGCGGGCGTGAAGAGGACATCGAGGGTACGATCCGCGGGCAGGTCCACGCGCATGGTCCGCTGCGTCCGCGCCGGGCGGCCGGAGAGGACAACGACCTGATCGCCGAGAAAAACACTCTCGCGCAGGTCATGGGTGATCAGCAGTGCCGTGAAGGGCTCGACCGCGCGCAGCGCTCGCATGGTCTGCCACAGATCCTCCCGCGTGAAGGCATCGAGGGCGCCGAACGGCTCATCCATGATGAGCACATCGGGCTTGTG
>JBCCLX010000546.1:0-2374 GCA_039026635.1 Pseudomonadota bacterium | reverse complement strand
CAGGACGCCTTGGCCACCGTCTCGCCCCGCGCAACTGCCGCCTTCATGATGCGCCGGGAAGAGGGTATGACCTTCGCCGAGATCGGGGCCTCGCTCGGCGTCTCGGCGCCGCGCGCGCATCAGCTGGCGGCCGAAGCGATGGCGGCCGTTCTCGCGGCCCTGGACGATTAGGGCGACGAGGACACCCAGCGGGGCGGACCGAGCGGGGGCAGGAGGGCGATGACGGGCAAGGGAGAGACGCGCGCGCATGGCCTGAACGTCGAGGCCGCCCGGATTGCCCTCTCCCAATCGAGCGCAGGGCCCGATGCGATCCGCAGCGCCCTCGACACCTGGGCGGGCAGCGATGGCGCGCGCCGGGCGGCGGCCGACCGCGCCTTGCGGGCCTGGGCCGCCACCGGGATGCGCCGGCGGTCACCAAGGGGCGGGCTCATCGGCCTCGTCCTCATCGGCGCCCTCCTCGGCGGAGCCGCCTGGCAAACCGCGCCGCAATGGCTCTCGGACATCACCGCCGGCAAGGCGGCGATCACCGGCATGAGGCTTGGGGACGGCGTCCTCGCCGATCTCGATGCCGGCACCGCCATCGACATAGACAGCGATATCCAGGAAGGCATTGCCGATGATGGGGCTGCCGATGTCCTGACCATCCAGCTGCATGAAGGCGCCATTCATCTCACGGTCGATCCTGCGAGGGCCGGGGCCGTCAGGGTGATCGCAGGGAACGTCACGGCCGAGGTCACTGGCACCCGCTTCGAGGTGGCCGAGATCGGAGGCGATGTGCAGATCGCAGTCTCGGAAGGCTCGGTCCGGGTTTCAGCCCCAGGGGCCGCGACACCCCGCACCAGCGTGAGCGCGGGCCAAGCCTGGCGGGGAGACGCAACCGGTGGCACCTTGGGCGCAATCATCGCGCAGGATGTGGCGCCCTGGCGCGAGGGCTGGCTGATCGCAAACAACCGACCGCTCGAGGAGGTGGTCGAGGCAATCGACCGTCGGTTCCGCGGCGCGATCCTGATTGCTGACGGCGCACTCGGCGATCAACCCGTCACCGGCAGCTACCGCCTCGACGATCCCGTCTCGGCACTCAGAGCCGCCGCCACCGCCCGCGGTGCCCAGGTCACCCAAATCACACCCTGGCTCCTGATCGTCTCCCGCGACTGACGCGGTTTTTTCCCTTAATGAACCGGCCCGCCGTTCGGTTCTCCCTCAGAAGCACGAAGAACGTGCGCTGATCGAGGGACAGGGCCATGTTGAACCGACCATCACCGCTGACCGGGATTCTGATGACGCTCGCACTGCTCGGCGTGGGCGCCGGGGCCATCGGGGGCGCCATCGGAGACGCTCGGGCGCAATCGACCACCGAGATCGAGGTGCCCGCCCAAAGCCTCAGCACGGCCGTCGCGGCCCTTTCGCGCCAGACCGGGCTGCAGATCACAGCGCCCGGCGAACTTGTGACCGGCAGAACGACGGCTGGCGTCTCTGGGGCCATGGCGCCGGAAGAAGCCCTCTCCGCACTGCTCGCGGGCACCGGGCTCAGCTTCCGCATGGTCGACGCGAACACGGCCGTTCTCGAACCGGTCACCGCCGAGAGCCCCTCGCCGGACGACGCCTTCCTGATGGACCAGATCCTGGTGCGCGGCGAGCTGCAGACCCGCACCTTGCAGGAGACCCAGACCTCCGTCGCCGTCATCACGGGCGCGGAACTCGAAGGCCGGCCGGACCGGAGCCTCTTCGACGTGATCGAGCGGACCGCCGGCACCTCGCTCGGGTCAGGCGGCGAACAAGTAGTGATCCGCGGCGTACCGTCGGGCGGCCTTGGCGGGGGCGCTCCCGTCATCACCACGCGCATCGACGGGGCCGTTGTCAATTTCGGGCGCTTCGGCAGCAATGCCACCGGCTCGACCTGGGATCTGGACCAGATCGAGATCCTGCGCGGGCCGCAGTCGACCCAAACTGGGCGCAATACGCTGGCCGGTGCCATCGAGATCCGCTCCCAAGACCCGATCTACGATGTCGAGATGAAAGCGCGGGCCGAGCTCGGCAACGGCAGCACGGCCGCCGGCGCTTTCGTGGTCAACACGCCGCTGATCGAGGATAAGGCCGCACTCCGGGTCGCGCTCGACTATGAGCGCACCGATGGCTTCGTCGACAATCCGACGCTCGGGATCGAGGACTATGACGAAGCCGACCAGGTGACGCTGCGCACGGGCCTGCGCCTCGATCCTACCGACACCTTCACGGCGATCTTGAAATACACCCACCTCAACGGGGAGAGCAGCGGCAATGGGCCGGAGCTTCAGGGCACGCTCTTCCCGGACGAGCGCGTGAACATCGCCAATGTGCCGGACCGCGAGGACGTGACCTTCAACGCCGGCAACGT
>JBCCLX010000545.1:0-2378 GCA_039026635.1 Pseudomonadota bacterium | reverse complement strand
GCCCTGCTTGCCGCCGGGCTGTCCGTCACGGTTGCGCCGCTGCTGGCCCTCGTCGCCCTCGCCGCCGCGGGCACGCCTGCGCCCGCCGCCGCCGGCGTTGGACGCATTGGCAGCGTCGGTCCCGCCCGTGTCGCCGCCACTGCCTCCGCCGGCACCGCGCCGCCCACCGCCGCCACGGCGCTCTCCACCCTGGCGCTCCCCAGCGCCAGCCTGGTCCCGGCGCGGGCGTTGGCCGCCGCGGCCGCGAGGGCGGGTGCGGAAGGTGTAGAAAACCTCGGTCTCTTGAGCGGCAGGTTCTGCGCCGATGTCCTGCGTCGTCGCCCCGGCCTCTTCGGAGGGTGCTGCGTCCGGGGTCGTCTCGCTCGGCACGGTATCGCCAGGCGATGCATCGGCGGCTGCCTCGTCGTTCATCGCAGAAGCGGTCGCCTCAGTCGTCTCATCAGCGGTCCCATCAGCGGGGTCAGCCAAGGGCTCCGTGGTGGTTTCCACAGGCGCGGCTACTACTGCCTCATCAACGGACGTCTTCTCCGATGGCGTCGTCGCCTCTGCAGTCGTTTCCACGGTTGCGGTCGCTTCCGCTGCCGCCGCCGTCTCCGCGGGCGCTGGGGCGTCTGCCACCGGAGCGTCTCCCGCTGCGCCCTCTGCCGATGGCGCTTCGTCAGTCACGAGGGTCGTCTCGGTCTCTGATGCTTCCGGCGTTTCCGCCTCGGGCGCCTCAGCCGGCGAGGTCTCAGGTTTTGGTGCGGGGCGGGCGGCTTTGGGGCGCTCGCCGCGCTCGGCTTCGAAGCCGAGGCCCTGCATCAGCTCGGAGAACTGTTCCAGCGTACAGCCGGTGATCGACAGCATGTCGGGCGTCGCCTCGAAACCCGCGCGCGCATCCAAGGGGCGCAGCATATCCGCCAGCCGCTCCAGCATGTCGATGCGCACCGCACGCTTGCCCGCATGGCGGTACCCGGCCTTGGTGAAGAACAGCGCGCCCGGGCTGTCGGCGCCCACGGGCACCGTCACATGACCGGCCGGCGGCGGGGGTGGCACCTCCGAAAGCCCCTCCCAGAGCCCCCAGAGCACGATGCGCAGGCGCGTGGGCGCGGGCTTCAGGAGGGCTGGCATGAAGATGTGATGCTGGCCGAAGCGAACGCCGTGTTTGCGCAGGAGCGCCCGCTCGTCCTGGCCGAGCGCTTTGATGTCGTCGGCGATCTCACGGCGCGGAATGATGCCCATGGCCTCGACCAGCTGAAACGCGACGCCGCGGGCGAGCCCTGTGACCGCCTCATCGGCCTGCATCGCCAGCATCGGCTCGAAGAGCGCCTTGATCCGCCGGTCGAGCCAGTGGGAGAGCCGCCGCTCGACTTTCTCGACGACCAAAGGCTCGGCGATATCGTCCACGAAGACCCGCACTTTGGGCGAGAGCACCGCATCGCCCTTCTCGACCGCGCCGATGGCGTCGGTCCCCCACATGAGCCCGCCCTGCTCGGTGAGCGCGATCTCGCCATCGGGGCTGAGGTAAAGCCGGTCGGCGCGGCGGGCAAACTCGGCCTGCAAGGCCGAGAGCGAGGCCGATTGCAGAACCTTCAGCTCCGCGCCCGTCGCGCTCTCGTCCGCGGTGAAGCGGAAGCCGGAGAGGCGCCCGACAAACTCGCCCTCGACCGTTACGCCCCCGTTCTCGTCAACCTCGGCCACGAGACGCTCCTTTTGTTTCAGCCGGCGCATCAGCACGCTGGTGCGCCGGTCGACGAATCTCTGGGTCAGCCGCTCATGGAGCGCGTCCGACAGCTTGTCTTCCACCACGCGGGTGGCCTGGCGCCATTCGACCGGATCGTCGAGCCAGCCCGCACGGTTCGCCACATAGGTCCAGGTGCGGATGTAGGCGAGACGCTTGGAGAGCGCGTCGATGTCTCCGTCCGTCCGATCGAGCCGTGCCACCTGCTGGGCGATCCAGTCCGGGGGTATAACGCCCTCGCCCGAGGCGAGAAACCGGTAAATCCGCCCCAAAAGCGCAACATGGTCGCCGGTCATCACTTTACGGAAATCGGGAATTTGACAGACTTGCCACAGAAGTTTCACGCTCTTGGGGTGGCGCGCGAGATCGGCGATCTCCGGGTCGTCCCAGAGACGGCGGAGTGCTGCGAGATCGGAGGCCTCGCGGGCGCGGGAGAGATCGGGGCTGTCGGGGGCGGCCTCGAGCGACTGGAGCAGCATCGGCACGGTGCCGAACTCGAGCCGACTGTTGCGCCACATCAGCCGCTGCAGCGGCTTGAAGCGGTGGTTCTCGATCGCCTCTACCAGATCCTCGTCAAACGGGCTCACCTCCCCGGTGACACCGAAGCTCCCGTCCTTGGTGTAGCGCCCCGCGCGCCCGGCGATCTGGCCGATCTCAT
>JBCCLX010000544.1:0-2381 GCA_039026635.1 Pseudomonadota bacterium | reverse complement strand
GCCGGCCGCCAGGAAGATCGCCCAGAGACAGGGCAGCCAAAGCAACCAAGTCCCGATTGGCCTGTCCGCGCGCGACAGGCGCAGGTATGGCTGCAGCTCATAGGGCGCCCGGTCCACCCAGTTGTCTCGCACCGCGTCGGCGATGCGCGCCGTCCGTGTCCGCCGGGCGCTGCGGCGGACCGGCTCACGATCCGCGTCGTTAGCGTCTGGGGCCGGCGCCTCGGCGGCTGTCGGAACGGCATCCGGCGTCACCTCGGAGGTCGCTTCGGCCGCAGGCGCGGGGGACGGTCCGGGCGCAGGTTTGGCGACGGGATCGGCGCTAGCATCGGTCTTTGGCTCAGTGTTGGGCTCGGTCATGGGAGGGGTGATGCCACAGGCAGCGGCGAAAATCAGGCTGCATCTCGCGACGGAAGCCGCGGCGTTCGAACCCGGGGCCGAGGTCGCGCTGGAGCGGGAGCAGGCAACCTATCTGGGTGCGGTCATGCGGCTCGGCCAGGGCGCGCGCCTGATGGTCTTCAACGGGCGGGATGGCGAATGGTTGGCGGAGGTCGCGGCGTTGACGAAGCGGAGTGGCGCGCTGCGCCTGCTCGAGCCCCTGCGCCCGGCGATGACACCCCCCGACCTCTGGCTGCTATTTGCGCCCATCAAGAAGGCGCGCACCGATTTCATCGTCGAAAAGGCCTGTGAGCTCGGCTGTCGGCGGATCCTGCCGGTGTTCACGGAGTACACGAACGCCGAGCGGGTCAACCGCGCCCGACTGCAGGCCCATTGCGTCGAGGCGGCCGAGCAATGCGGGCTGGTCTTCGTGCCGGAGGTGGCGGAGCCGTCTACGCTCTCCGCCCTGCTCGCCGGCTGGACGGGGGAGCGGCGCCTGATGTTCTGTAGCGAGCGCGGGGGCAGGCCTGCCCGCGCGGCACTGGCCGAGGCCGATCGGACCGCGCCTTGGGCCGTGTTGACCGGCCCGGAAGGCGGTTTCAGCGCGGCGGAAGCCGCACGGCTGGAGAGCTTGCCGGGCGCACGCGCCGTCAGCCTCGGGCCCCGGATCCTGCGTGCCGATACCGCCGCCGTGGCCGTCATCACCCTTTGGCAGGCAATGCTCGGCGATTGGGAGGGGTGAGACACTTCCGCGGCATGAGCGCCGGGGCGCATTGGCTTCGCCGGTGTCAAAGCATAGAAACAGGGCCAAGCACAGGAGGAAGCCCCATGAACCAGCAGGCGCCGATCCGGCATGCCGCAAAACAAGCCTTCGTCTGGGAAGACCCGTTCCTGCTCGAGGATCAGCTGACGGAAGACGAGCGTATGGTCCGTGAGACCGCCGCCGCCTTCGCCGCCGAGAAGCTGGCGCCTCGGGTCGTTGAGGCCTATGCCAACGAGACCACCGATCCCGAGATCTTTCGCGAGATGGGGGAGACGGGGCTTCTGGGGGTGACCATCCCGGAAGAGTATGGCGGCGTCGGCGCGGGCTATGTGGCCTATGGGCTCGTCGCGCGCGAGGTGGAGCGGGTCGACTCAGGCTATCGCTCCATGATGTCGGTCCAGTCCTCGCTGGTGATGTACCCGATCCATGCCTACGGCTCGGAAGAGCAGCGCCAGAAGTACCTGCCGAAGCTCGCCTCGGGCGAATGGATCGGCTGCTTCGGGCTGACGGAGCCGGATGCGGGCTCGGATCCCGCCGCCATGAAGACACGCGCTGAGAAGACGCCGACGGGCTACAAGCTCACCGGCGCCAAGATGTGGATCTCCAACAGTCCGATCGCCGATGTCTTCGTCGTCTGGGCGAAGTCGGAAGCGCATGACGGCAAGATCCGCGGCTTCGTGCTCGAGAAGGGCATGCCCGGCCTCTCCGCGCCCAAGATCGAGGGCAAGCTCAGCCTTCGTGCCTCGATCACCGGCGAGATCGTGATGGACGGTGTCGAGGTGGGCGAGGATGCGCTTCTGCCGAATGTCGAGGGTCTGAAGGGTCCCTTCGGCTGCCTCAATCGTGCGCGTTACGGCATCTCCTGGGGTGCGATGGGGGCGGCCGAGTTCTGCTGGCATGCCGCCCGGCAATACACGCTCGACCGCGTCCAGTTCGGCCGCCCGCTCGCGCAGACGCAGCTGGTGCAGAAGAAGCTGGCGGATATGCAGACGGAGATCGCGCTCGGCCTGCAGGGCTCGCTGCGCCTTGGCCGGCTGATGGACGAGGGGCGGATGGCGCCCGAAATGATCTCCATCATGAAGCGCAACAACTGCGGCAAGGCGCTCGATGTGGCCCGCATGGCGCGGGACATGCACGGCGGAAACGGCATCTCGGGCGAGTATCAGGTGATGCGCCATATGGTGAACCTCGAGACGGTGAACACCTATGAGGGCACGCATGACATCCACGCCCTGATCCTGGG
>JBCCLX010000543.1:0-2385 GCA_039026635.1 Pseudomonadota bacterium | reverse complement strand
CTTCGCCGATCTTCGCCTCATCGAAGCGCGGAAGCGCGGGCGGGTAAAGCGGTCGAGCCCCCTTGCCGCGGCATTGGCGATCGGCTCACATGGGGTGAGAACCGTCAGATCCCGCGCGCGATGAACGATGCCTTAACCCTGATCACCGCCGATTGGGTGATAGCCGATTTCGCCGAGGGCCGCCGCCTCATCCCTCGGGGCGAGGTCGCGATGCGCAATGGCGAGATCGTCTTCGTTGGCCGGGATTACCCTGGCGCGGTGCAAGAGCGCCGAGACTTCGGCCGGGCCCTGATCGCGCCGGGCTTCATCGATCTCAACGCGCTGAGCGATCTCGACACCACGATCCTGAGCTTCGACAACCATCCTGAGTGGGCCAAGGGCCGTGTCTGGCCGCAGAGTTACATGGCGCGTCCCCCCTATGAGATGTACACGCCAGAAGAGCTCGTCTTTCAGAAGCGCCACGCCTTTGCCCGCTTGATCAGGAACGGCATAACAACGGCGGCGCCGATCGCTTCGCTGTTCTATCGCGCCTGGGGGGAGACCGTCGCGGAGTTCGAAGGGGCCGCAGAGGCGGCAGAGACGCTCGGCCTGCGCGTCTATCTGGGGCCCGCCTATCGCACCGGTAACCCGTACCTCGTGGGGCCGGGTCAAACGGCGCTGCACTTCGACGAACCGCGTGGCCTTGCAGGCCTGGTCGATGCCGTGGCGTTCTGCGAGCGGATCGGAGGACGCGCCGGCGGGCTTGTGCGAGCCATGCTCGCACCAGACCGGATTGAGACCTGTACGAACGAACTCCTGCGCCGCACAGCCGCCGCGGGACGCGATCTTGGCGTGCCCGTGCGGCTGCACTGTTGCCAGAGCGCTTTCGAGCGCGAGACAGTACAGCGGCTGCACGGGGCCACGTCGATCGAATGGCTCGACAGTCTCGGTTTTCTCGGGCCCAACGCGCTCCTGCCGCATGGAACACATGTCACCCCGTCGCGCTACGATCCCGGCAATCGTGCAGCTCCAAGGCGCGATCTGGACATCGTCGCGGAGCGTGGTGCCGTCATTGTGCACTGCCCTCTCGTGGCCGCCCGTTTTGGGGACGGGATTGAGAGTTTCCGCCGCTATCGCGACCGCGGCCTGAGACTAGCTCTTGGCACCGATACGGCACCGCCAGACATGCTGCTCAATCTTCAGGTGGGTCTATTGCTCTGCCGGTTCGTCGAGCGCGACGCTGCCGCCTGTCGCGCAACCGACTACTTCGACGCCGCGACACTCGGTGGCGCGGAGGCGCTTGGACGGCCCGATCTCGGTCGTATCGCGCCCGGGGCCCGGGCCGATCTCGTGGTGTGGGACCTCGCCAATCCCGACCTCGGCCAGGTTGTCGACCCGGTGCAGACCCTGCTGATCGCGGGTTCGGGCCGCGATGCGCACACGGTCTACATCGAAGGCCGATGCGTCATGGAGGACCGCAAGCTGCCGGGTATGGATTTCGACGTCGAGAGCGTCAGGGCCCAACAGCAATTCGACGGCCTCATCGACAAGTATCCCGACCGGACCTGGGACCATCCTTCCGTGGCGACGATTTTCCCGCCCAGCTATCCGCTGGCAACCGCGCGCGATCAGACCCGTTGACGCCCGGTCGCCGACCGGGGGAGCTTAGGTGGTGTGCTGATCTCGGCCGATTACCAGAACTGCCACCAGGGCTTTTCGGGCTCTTCTTCCGCTGCCGGGGCCTCGACCTCAGCCGCGTCAGGCGTGGCGTCGGCCTGCACGGTCTCCGCTTCTACGCTCTCAGTCGCCGCCGTTTCGGTCGCCGTCTCGGTCTCACGAGCGCCAAAGGTGTTATCGACGCCGGCAGAGGCGATCTCGAGCGCTTCGGTGAGCTGGGCCTTCGCGCCCTCAAGATCGCCGCCGCCGCAGGTCGCGAAGGCCTCGTCCAGCATCGTCTGGGCCTGTTCGGCAGCCTCTGGCGTCGTGCGCGGGAGTTGCAGGCGGATGCGGGCGCGCAGCATCAGCGCGTCCGTATCGTCGCACTGATCGATCAGCGCCTGAAACGTCTCTTCGGTGTTCGTGCTCGCCTCATTGCCCGCCTGCTGCTGTTGCGCAAGCGCCGGGGTCGCCAGGAGGGCCAGGACGAGGAGGCTGGAGCGGAGCATGAGAGATCCTTTCGCAAGCTTCATTTCGGGCGATCATCCATGCCGATCAGCATGAGGCGCAGGCGCGCAGACATCGTGTCCATCGCGATCACGGTCACGAGCACGAGGATCGCCATATAGGCGACGTTCTCGAAGTCGTTGCCCGTCTGCAGCGCGCCGAGGAACTGTAGCCCGATGCCGCCCGCGCCCATCGCGCCGATGATCACGGCGCCGCGGGTGTTGGACTCGAGGTAGTAGAGCG
>JBCCLX010000542.1:0-2392 GCA_039026635.1 Pseudomonadota bacterium | reverse complement strand
CCTCCCCTCGACCAATATGGCAACTCGGTCGCAGGGCTCGATGCGCTGGAGCGCCTGGCGGCTGCGCTCTGTTAGGCTGATCGGTCGAGGGTCGCGTCGTAGCCGTAGATCCAGTCGAGACGGCCTGCGGCAACCCCTGGTGCCAATCGGCTGACGGCGCCGACCACGGCCTGTTCCGCAAGACGCAGCGGACCCGCGCGATGGAAGAGCTTGCCGTTGGACCGGCTGGTTGCGGCGACACGCTCCACCCGGGGCCGACGCTCTGCCTCGAAGGCAGCGAGCGCTTCGGGCAGCGGCTGATCACGGCCAAGAGCGCGCGAGAGGACCACCGCATCCTCAAGCGCCATCGCCGCCCCCTGCGCCATGAAGGGCAGCATCGCATGCACCGCATCGCCGAGCATTACGACGCGCCCGCGCGACCAAGACCCCGGCGCCGGGCGTTCGAAAAGCCCCCAGAAAAGCGGGTCTGAGACCTCCTCAAGCAGTGCCGTCAGCGTGGGATGCAAGCCCGTGAACGCCGCGCGAAGACGGGCTGGATCGCCGGGCTCCACCCAGCTCTCCCCCTCCCACCGGCTCGCCTCCTCCACGGCGACGAGGTTCACGAACCGGCCTGCGGACACATAGTAGGTCACCGCATGCCGCCCCGGTGCTGCCCAGACCGTGGCATCAGGCGGGATCGCCGCCGCACCACCCGCTGTGGCCGGAACCAGCGCGCGCCACGCGGTCTGCCCCGTGAAGACGCGCGGTGTCTCGCCAAACAGCAGGCCGCGCAGCCGCGAGCCGAGCCCATCGGCCAGAATGCAGAGATCGGCGCTGAGCTCCTGCATCTCCTCCGCCCCGCCGGCGACGGCGGTATGGCGGAGGCGCAGCGCATCCGTCCCATCCTCGATGGCATCGACGGATCGTCCGGGATGGAGCTCGACACAGGCCGCCCGCGCCACCCGTTCCAACGCATCCACGAGATCGGCCCGGTGCACATGCAGATAGGGCGCCCCCCAGCGTTCGACCGCGGCCTCCCCGAGGGCCGCACGATAGATCTCGCGGCCGGATACGCCGTCGCGCAGAACCGCCGCATGCGGTCGGAAGGTCGCTGCCTCGACCGCCGCGGCGGCCCCGATCGCCGCGAGGCAACGCCATGCGTTCGGGCTGATTTGGATGCCAGCGCCGAGCCCCGCGCGCCTGCACTCGTCATCAGCACTCGTACCGGTCGAATTGGCACCGGTCGTACTGGCACCGGTCGCATCGGCACCGATTGCGGCACGCCGCTCGAAGAGGCGGACCTCCCATCCGGTGCGCGCCAGCATGGCAGCGGTCGCGAGCCCCGCAATACCGCCACCGACAACTGCCGCGCGCCGCGCCGGGCTCGAAGCCTCAGTCACCATCTCTCAGACCGATCAGTTCCGCGTGGCGACGGCGCGCCCGCGGGGCCGGGTCTGTCCCCCACCACCGCTCGCCCGGCGCGTCGCGCTCTCAGTCACGACAAGCTCGCACACGGGCAGTCCCTTCCGCGTCTGGCTCTCTCCTATGCGCATCTGTGCCGTGCGCCCTCCCGAGAGGCCGATGATCAGGCCGGTGCGCGGTTCGGTTCCGTTGTCCACCAGCATGCGCGCGAACTCGAGCGCGACCGCTTTCGACTCCTCACGCGGCAGCGGACCGGAGCGGACCTCGATCTCAAAGCCGGTGAAGGAGGCGAGCCCGCGGGTCAGAACGCCGTCATGGGCGCCCTCCTCCCGTGGTCTGATGAAAAAGACCCGCAGCCAGAGATCGAGCGGCGCCTCCCCCTGCAGGACCCGTGCGACTTGGGGGGCGAAGGTGGCCGGGGGAAGCGCATTGCCGGCCGGATGCCAGAGGACCGCGAGCGGATCCGCATCGCCCGCCACAGCCGCCATCGCCGCCGTCACAGCTGCTGCGCGATTGAAGGCCCGGTCGAGCCGCGCAATCCCGCGCTCGCGCATAAAACCTAGATCGGCGATCTCGAGCCAAGCCGTATGGCCTTCGATGACCTTCGCGCCCTCAGGCCAGAGCCCCGGGTTAGGCCAGCGCGCCAGGTTGCCCCGATGCTGCAGCTGCCCCTCGCGCGCCGAGATGAAGAGGCCGACGTGGTCGATGACGATATAGAGCATCTGGGTCTCGGTCGGCTGCCCGCTGCCGAGACCGAGACGAAACCCACCGCCCCCTTCGAGCTTGCGCATCTCCGGGTGCAGGAGCACTTTGGCACCCGATGGCGCCACCAGGCGCTGCGCCCGCTCCATGATCGTCGCGACGTCCAGGGTTGCGGGCTTCGCAAGCGGCATTATGCCGGCGAAGTGCTCGGTCTTGGCTAGTGTCTCGCGTGTTTTGCGTTCCACTCGTGCCGGCATCGCCTGCCAGAGTCCCTAACCACTCGACACGG
>JBCCLX010000541.1:0-2392 GCA_039026635.1 Pseudomonadota bacterium | reverse complement strand
GGAGCTGGCACCCGTTGCGCGCGCGGGCGGGCGATCGCGGTGCCGAGCCCTGAGCGCGCCGTCTCTCCGCCCGCAGCACGCCCGCGGCCACAGGCTACCCGCCTGCGTCGGTATCCTGCGCCACGAGGTCTGCATAGAGCGCGCGCAGCCGCGTCAGCATCGGACCCGCCTCGCCCCCGGCATCCCGTCCGCCCCCTCCGATCACGCGACCATCGATGGCACTCACGCGCGTCAGCCCCCCAAAGCTCCCAGTCAAGAAGGCCTCGTCCGCGCCATAGGTGTCAAAGAGCGAATAATTGCGCTCGAAGACCGGGATCGCATTCTCGCGGCAAAGGCGGATCACGTTGGCGCGCGTCACCCCGTTCATGCAGTAGTCCCCCGTGGAGGTCCAAACCGCGCCGCCTCGGACGATAAAGAAGTTGCAGGCATTGGTGGTGTTCACGAAGCCATGGGGGTCCAGCATCAGCCCCTCATCGGCCCCCGCCTGCTCGGCCTGCAGGCAGGCCAGTACGCAGTTCAGCTTGGAGTGGCTGTTGTACTTTGCGTCCTGGCTCATCGGCAGACCGCGCACCTGCGGCACGGTCGCAAGCCGCACACCCCGGTCTGCCAAGGCCGAGGCAGGACGCGAATGCTCGACGATGATCACGACCGTCGGCCCCGACCGCGAGAGGCCCGGATGCTGAAACGGGCGCGCTTTCACCCCGCGCGTGATCATCAACCGGCAATGGGCGTCATCCGTCATCCCATTGGCTGCTGCGGTGGCATCCAGCGCGGCTTTGATCCCGGCACGATCCATCCCCGGATCGATGGAGACCGCATGCAGGCTCTCAAAAAGTCGATCGAGATGGGCATCGAGAAAGGCCCAGCGCCCGTTCTTCAGGCGCATCCCCTCCCACATCCCATCGCCGAGCAGAAACCCGCTGTCATAGACAGAGACCACAGCCTCGGCGCGGGGCACGAGCCGACCGTTGACCCAGATCAGGATGTTGGCATTGCGCGCATCCTCCTCGGCATCATGGGTCGTCAGCCGGGCGGCCTCCTCAGTCGTCATGCCATTCCCTCGCCTCAGATCGCCAGCGCCCGCAGCCGCTCATAGGGCGGGAGCGCAGCCTCGAGCACATGGTGTAGTGCGGGGGGTACCTTGGGCAGCGCCCCTTCCGGCCCGGCAAACCCCGTGCTCCGATGGATCGCCCCATACCAATGCCGCCCCCAGATCCCGTCGGCCGCATTGCCGCCCGCGGGCCAGGAGAGCATGGCCGGATCGAAGGGCAGCCCGATGCGTGCACAGAGCCGGCTCAGCACCGACTGCGGATCGGCGCGCACGTCCCCGCTGTCAACGACGACAGGCGCGCGCCCCGTCTCCGCCGCGATCCGGTCGAAAAGGAGCGACTGCGCCGCGACCCCGATATCGGAGAGCACGGGGTTCTGACGCTTGGCGTGATAACTCGCGAGCACCCGCGCCGGATGGCGGATCAGGAAGACATGGACGGCAGTGTCGAGCCAAGGCAGTTCGAACTGCGGCTCCATATGGTGGGGCATGTGCTTCTGATAATAGTGCGGCTCGCCCCCTGGCGCGGGTTGCGCACAAGCGGCGGCGATCCGGGCAGGGTCGGTCTCATAGCGTGCGATGATCTCACTCGCCATGGGATGATCGATCCCCGTGGCAGCCAGATAGGCGGCGTAATAGGGCTCGTCCCAGATCGCGCAATCGGCCCGAGCGCCAAAGCTGTACATCATGGCCGTCGAGAGATTGCGGGGGCCGGACCACATGGCGATGTTCATGGGCTCGCCCTCAGATCGTCGCGCGCTCGCCGCTCAGCATGCTCCGGCCTTGGGCAGACGCAGACCGCGAGGAGCGGTGGGGCGCGTTCCAGCCAGAGTTCGTCCCGCACAGCGGCGCCATCCAGTTCCACCGACACTCCAACCCCCATGACGCCCCTCCCTGCTCTCTGGCGCGAGCCTAGGACCAAGGCCGGCCGCGCGCCAAGCATGGCGGTGGTCCGCGGGAGATCTGTGCGCCGCCGCGCAGCCGCCCTTTGCCCAAGTCTTGGCCATTGTGCCGACGCGTAGGCTGTTGCACTGTCACCAGGCGGAAAGAATTTTCAAACCGGAGGCTAGAATGGCCCTTCGTTCCCGCAGGATCGCTCTGGCGGCGGCGCTTTTTCAGCCTGCCGGCAAGGTCGGGGCTGTCCTCCTCGCCGGGTTCCTGCTCCTGCTCGCCGCCCCGCTCCCCGCCCAGGAGACGCAAAGCGAGGAGGCGCCCGAGCAGGAGCAAGGGATCGAGCCGCCGGACGCGCGGGCGCTCCTGCGCGCCTCGGCCGAGTTTCTGGCCGCGCAGCAAACGTTCTCCTTCTCCTGGTTCGTCAGCTACGACCTGATCACCGAGGACGAG
>JBCCLX010000540.1:0-2397 GCA_039026635.1 Pseudomonadota bacterium | reverse complement strand
GGACGACAGGTACCGTCGTCAACGCCCAGAGCGGGGCTCTCGACAAAACCGTCAGGGCGCAGAGGCGCAACGGAGGCGCGAAACGCGAGCCGTCGCTGCCTATGCCCGTCGATTGCGAGGGTCTTGATCAGCCGCATCAGGGTCGGGCGCGTGTCATCACCAGGACAGGGCCGCTGGCTCGAGCGGAGCCAACAATCCCGCACGAGATCCTCTCCGGTGGGGCAGCTCAAACCCCGGCTCGGCCTGTCTCAGCGGCTGATCCAGCCGTTTTCGAGCAGCGCGGCTTCCTCCTCGGGGCCGAGGGCCGGCCCCGCACCGAGTGCGTCCAGCATGGTCTCGAGCGTCATATCGGCCGGCCCGCCGGAGGCCGGAAGGAACCCCTCACCCATCGGCGTCGCGTCAGCCATCGGCGCTGCCACCACGATCTCCACGTGCCAAACCCCAGCCGGCTTCCGACAGGCAATGCCAAGCTCGAACTCCTCGGGCATCTCGCCGATCACTTCGAACTCGCGGCAGGCCCGACCATCGCCATCAAGGAAGGAGAGCATCGGTAGCACGCCTTCATCGGACTGGCGACCGCTCGGCAAGCGCTCGAGAGCGTCGTGCAGCGGGCTATCCGGCACGACATCTCCCACGACGGCGATCTGTGTCGGGCCCGAGGGCGCGAAGACCCCGACCCCACTGCCGATCCCGAGAGCGAGCGCAAGGCTGGCCGCGATGGCGCTCGGCACCCAGACACTCGGGCGCCGCAGCATCGTCACCTTGCCAGGCAGCGCGAACAGCGTCGCCCGGATACCCGCTGGCATGGGCTCACGCATCGGCGCTTCGAAGGCCGCCCGGATCAGGCGATTGCTGCGCTCGATCTTCTCCGCATAGGCCTTGGCGGCCGGGTCCCTGGCGACGAGATCCCGGATCTCTTGCTCCCGCGGGTCCCCTTCGAGGGACCGGTCGACCAATCGTGCGATCATCACCTTATCCTCTTCGCTCATCATATCGCGTTGTCCTCGGTAAGCGGGAGGAGCCGTGCGCGAGCGCGGGCGAGCCGGCTCATCACGGTACCGACGGGGATATCCAGAACCGCCGCCGCCTCCTTGTACGTATACCCCTCGATCGCCACCAAACCGATCACGAGACGCTGCTCCTCCGGCAGGGCGGCGATCGCATCTCTGAGGCTGGCCAGGAGCAGCCGGTCGTCGAAGCGCCCTGCCTCACGCCCTTCATCTGAGAGCGTACCGAGTGTCTCAGGCGGCGCTTGATGCCCTCGACGGGCCTTTTTGCGGCGATCATCGAGGAACGTCGTCTTGACGATCCGGAACATCCAGCTGTCGAGGCGCGTGCCCGGTTCGAACTGATTGGCCCGATCGAGCGCCTTCATGCAGGCGGTCTGCACAAGATCGTCGCCCTCGTCCCGGTTGCCGCAGAGCGCCAGGGCGAAGCGACGGAGCCGCGGCACCAAGACCGCCATATTGGCTCGGATCTCATCCGACATGCCGCGCCCCCCGGGAAACGCTCCGACCATCCCATCTTGGTGCATCAGGCATTCTGTCCCGGCCCGCATGCAACCACGCTCGAGAAAAGAACGGAGAGCGTCGGCGTTTATTCCCTGGGTCCGGCAACTTATTTTTTCCTGAGGGTCACGGCCCCGGAGGGCCAGAAGGAAGCGAGGCTCTCCCATGCGCAGGAACCCCCTCCTCACCACGCTTGCCGCCACGCTCCTCGTCCTGGGCCTGGGAACGGGCCCCGACGGCCGACCACAGTTTGCCCTGCTCGCCTATGCCGATGGCGGGGAAGGAGGTGAGGGTGGCGACGGCGGCGATGGGGACGGCGGCGATGGGGGCGGCGATGGGGGCAGCGACGGCGGCGATGGCGATGGGGACGGCGGTGACGGCGGCGACGGGGACGGCGGCGATGGCGATGGCGATGGCGATGGTGAAGGCGCGGATGGCGACGGGGATGATGGGGATGATGGGGATGACGGGGATGACGGGGACGACGCCGGCGAGGATGACAGTGATGATGACGACGACGAGGATGACCAGGATGACGACGACGACGAGGATGACGACGAAGAGAGTTTCGGTCTGATCGATGCAATCGCCGATCTCTTCGGCGACGACGATGAAGGCGGGAACGGCCGCGATGCGCTCGATGACGAGATCGTAGGCCTGGCGATCCCTGCCTTCAGCGCAGCGCAGCTTGAGGCGCTGAACAACGCGGGCTTCCGCGTCATCGACGAGAGCGCGCTGGCCGGGCTGGGCGGCGAGATCCTGCGCCTGGCGCTGCCTTTCGGCATCGACGCAGCCGAGGCCGTGCAGATCGCCACGGACCTCGTGCCGTCCGGCCTCTTTGACGAGAACAACATCTACAGCACCAACGCAGGGGGTTGTGTGGGCGAGG
>JBCCLX010000539.1:0-2399 GCA_039026635.1 Pseudomonadota bacterium | reverse complement strand
GGCGGCCCCCTTCCCCCGGCAGCCGAAGGACGCAGTGTCCGCGTGCCAGGGTTGCGTGCCAGGCTTGCGTGCCAGGCTTGCGTGCCAGTCTTGCGTGCCAGTCTTGCGTGAAGGCCAAAGATCGTGTGCCCATAGGAGCGAGCGTGACGACAGATGAGGATCCCAGCGATGAGCGCAGACGGCACCATGCAGGACAGCGAGCAGACCGAGCGCCCCACCCTCGCCGCATCCCCGCCCATCGACACCGCCGCGACGCTCGCGCGCCTGCGCGATTGGGTCGAGATCGAGACGCCGACGGGCCATGCCGAAGGGATCAACCGCCTGATGGATCGCGCGGCCGAGGCCTATCGCAGGTTGGATGGCGAGATCACGCGCCTGCCAGGGCGCGATGGGCAGGGCGACCATCTCTCCATCCGCCTGCCCTGGACCGGCCCGCCAGACCAAAAGGCGCAGGCCGAGGGCGGACCAGACGGGATCCTCCTCCTCTGCCATCTCGACACCGTGCACCCCGTCGGCACGCTTGCCGGTCCCCTGCCCTGGCGCGTGGAGGGGGATCGGGCCTGGGGGCCGGGCATCGCCGATATGAAAGGCGGCACCTGCCTGGCGCTCGCCGCTCTCGAAGCGCTCTATGACGGGCCGCGTCGCACGCCTCTGCCCGTGCATGTGCTCCTCACCTCCGATGAGGAAACCGGCTCGCCCACCTCCGAGGCGCTGATCCGGGAGGCGGCGGAGCATGCGGCCTATGTCCTCGTCCCCGAGCCCGCGCGCAACGGCGGCAAGGCCGTGACCGAGCGCAAGGGCGTGGCGCGCTATGGGCTCGAGACGCATGGCCGCGCAGCCCATTCCGGCGTCGCCCATGCCGACGGGCGCAGCGCGATCGCAGAGCTTGCGCGCCAGGTTGTGGCGATCGAGAGCCGCACCGATCCGAGCCGGGGTCTCACCTTCAATATCGGCCGGATCTGGGGCGGAACGGCGGACAACACCGTGCCCGAGCGAGCCGGCTGCCGCATCGATGTGCGCATGGTCAGCCCCGAGGACGCAGCAGAGGTCGACGCCTGGCTGCGCGCCCTCCGCCCCCATGATCCGGATGTGACGCTCACCCTCGAGGGCGGGCTCAATCGCCCGCCCTTCCAGAAGTCCAACGCCATCGCCGCCCTCTTCGAACATGCCCGCGGGCTCGCCGCCGAGATCGGCTTCACGCTCGAGGATATGGCCTCGGGCGGCGGTTCGGACGGGAGTTTCGTCGCGGCTCAAACGGCGGTCTTGGACGGGATCGGGATTGAAGGGGCGCTGATGCACACCCATGAGGAGCACGCCATGATCTCCTCGATCGCCCCGCGCGCCACACTCCTGCGCCGCCTCTTCGAGACCTTGGAGTAAGATCGGCTTCGACCGGACCAGAGCGTCGGCACTCGGCTGAGCACGCCCGCTAGGCGCTGGTGTGCGCGGTCGACAGCGAGGCCAGAAGCGATCCGGCTGCCGCCTCGGCCGCCGCGAGCGCGCCCTCCACGAACCCGCCCTCCTCGGGCGCGACTTCGCTGCCGGCAAGCCAGATCCCGGCCGCTTCGAGGGAGCGTTGGGCGCGGAGCGGGCCATAGACGGGGTGCCCAGCCGGCGGATGCGCAACCGCCGGTGTCGCGGTTTCGGGCTCCAAGGCCCAGTCCTGCAGCCGCACGGCCGTCGGTGCGGGCAGGTCCGGGAAAAGGCGATGGAGCTGATCGGTTGCGGCCCCGATCAATCCGGCGGGATCGGCTGCCCGGACTGCGGCCGGCGTGCCGACAAAGCCGAAGAGCGCCCCTTCGAGCACGGTATCCCCCGCCGGCGGTGCAGTCGCATCATGGATCTCGACCAGCGGGCCGCGGTGGCTGATGGCGCTGCCGGAAAGGCCTGCAGCGCGCCAGGGCGCGCCGGGATAGACCGCGATGATCTTGGCCTGCCCCGCCATCCAAGTGGGTACGGCCGACAGGGCGCGCGCCTGATCCTCGGGCAAGCCGAGGGCGCCGGCCAGTCGGGGTGGCAGGGCAAGCGCCGCGCGCCGGGCCATGACAGTCCCCGCACCCGAGGGCCCGCGCAGGGCGATCCTTAGCGCCCCTGCCGGCCCATCGATGCCGATCACGCGCTGGCCGGTGAGAAGCCGCGCAGGGTCGAGCCCTGCGGCAAGCCGCTCAACGAGCCCACCAAGACCACCGGCAAGGCGCAGCGCACCCGCCATCGGTGCGTGATCCAGATCGCGGCGGATCTGGCCATCGCGCGCTTCGAAGACCAGCTTGCCCGTCGCGTATTGCTCGACGACGGAGAGATCCAGCGCGCGCGCCATCTGCAAGACCCGATGGTTATGGGGCCAGATCCAGGCGGGGCCGAGGTCATAGCGCCCGGCCATCGCCCCGGCGGTGGCTGAG
>JBCCLX010000538.1:0-2404 GCA_039026635.1 Pseudomonadota bacterium | reverse complement strand
ATCGCGGCGACCTCGGCCGAGGACGCGCCCTCGCCCCTCGGCGAGATGTATTGGAACTGGGCAACCGGCTACCGCCATTTCGTCCTCAACCACACCGTCGATGTGGAGGACGGCCGGTTCGGTGAGGGGTATATCCACATCGGTTCCATGGACTGCGGCCCGGCCGAGGGCAAAGCGCTTTCCGACCGCGCCGAATGCGGGCTCGTCTACACCCCAGCCGTCACCCTGAGCGTCTCCGGCGCGGAGACCGTCATCGCCGTCGATCTTGCCCCGCTCTTCGCCGCCGTCGATTTCAAGGCGCCCGTCTACGACACGGAGACCTTTGCCGTAATCGGCGAGCGGCCTGGCACGGACTGTCACTCCTCGAGCCGCCAACCAGACTGTGCCGCGCTCTTCCCCGTCTTCGGGCTCGACATGGAAACGGGTCGGGCGGAGGCTGCGTCAAATGCCGTCTTCCGGCGCGTTGAGTGAGCCCGATGACCCGCAGCCGCCTCTCGCTCGCGCTGATCGTGGTGGCCGTCCTGGGCCTCGCGGCCAGCGCCCCGGGATCGCCGCCGCCGCCTGCGCCTGATCTGCGGGCGCTCCTACGCCTACCCGCCCATGTGCCGCTGCCGCCGATCCCGGAAGCGAACCCGCTCACGCCCGAGAAGATCGCCCTCGGCCGCCGGCTCTTCTACGACGAGCGCTTGTCGGGCAACCAAACGCAGTCCTGCGCGAGCTGCCATTTTCCCGAACGCGCCTTCGCCGATGACAAGCGCCGCCCCATCGGCTCGACAGGGCAGACCCACCCGCGCAACTCGATGGCGCTTATCAATCTCGCCTGGCTGCCGACGCTGACCTGGGCGAGCCCGTCGCTCACGACGCTCGAACAGCAGATCCATATCCCCATACGCGCCGACAGGCCCGTGGAACTGGGCGTGAATGACGCCAACGCCCCAGCGGTTCTGGCCCGGTTCGAAGAGGATGCGGACTATCGCGCGATGTTTGCGGCTGCCTTCCCGGAGGCGCCGGCGCCGAGCTTCAACAAGATCGTCTTTGCCCTGGCCAGCTTTGTGCGCACCATGACAAGCTTCGATGCGCCCTACGACCGCTACTTGGCCGGCGAGGAAGAAGCCTTGAGCCCCGCCGCTCGGCAGGGCCTCGCGCTCTTCAACGGCGAGCGCTTTGAGTGCTTCCACTGCCACAGCGGGGTGACCCTGACGACGGCCTATGTGGATGCGGAGACCGACCCCGGCGCACGACCGTTCCACTTCTTCTCGAACGGGCTCTACAACATCGGCAATACCGGGGCCTATCCAGCCCATGACCAGGGCCTCTTCGAGCACACGCAGAACAGGCGCCATCGCGGCCTCTTCCGCCCGCCGACCTTGCGCAACATTGCCGTCACGGCGCCCTATATGCACGACGGCAGCCTCGAGAGCCTCGACGCGGTGATCGATCACTATGCAGCGGGTGGCCGCCAGATCGCAGAGGGCCCCTTCGCAGGCGATGGTCGCCTGCATCCGGGTAAGTCCCATTTCGTCCGCGGCTTTCAGGCGACAGGCGCCGAACGGGCGGCCCTGCGTGCCTTTCTCGAAAGCCTGACGGACCAGAGGTTCCTAGCGCGCCAAGACCTGAGACCTGATCGATAACGCGCAGCGCAGGCTGAGGCTGATCGAGCCTCCTGGCGCATCGCTCACGCTGGTTCCAAGCACAAGATACGGCCGGCTCGCAGACCATGCTCACATGTGCAGAAACAACAATGTCTCGCTGGCACCCGCGCCCTCTCAGCGGTTTGCGGTGTACGGGCACGGTTTCGATCTGTTAACCACGCTCTTGCCCACCACCGACCAGCCCGCTTGCCGGTCGCAGGGTCAATACGCCCGTTCTTGGAGCTCTCAGCGCCTGAGAACGCGCCCAGAGGTCACAAGCTGAACTTAGGAGACACTCATGGTCATGCGGTTGCTCTTGGCGCTGATCCTCCTGCTGCCTGCCGGAACCGCTGCGGCGCAGCAAACGGTCTGGAACGTCTCTCTCTGGGGAAAGCCCCGCGCCTTCACGTTCCACATCGAGATGCTGGCGCGACAGGTGCGGTCCAAGACCGACGGGGCGTTTGAGATCAACCTGGTCTATGGCGGCCTCTCGAGCCCGCGTGAGAATCTGGACGGCATCTCGGCCGGCAAGTTCCAGATGGCCCAGTTTTGCGCCGGCTATCATGCCGAGAAGAACCGCGCCATCACCGTGCTGGAGCTGCCGTTTCTCGGCGTAGAGACGCTGGAACAAGAGATCACGATCAGCCGAGCGGTCTATGCCCACGCCGCCGTGCAGGAAGAGATGGCGACTTGGGATGCGGTCCTGCTCATGCCGACGCCGCTGCCCCAGTACAACCTGGTCGGTCGCGGCGATCCCCCGCGCGACACAAGCT
>JBCCLX010000537.1:0-2405 GCA_039026635.1 Pseudomonadota bacterium | reverse complement strand
CTGGCCGAACAGGCGACCGCCGTGCCCATCGCGCGCGGGGAGCGGGCTCTGCGCGTCACCGTCCGCGTCGTCTTCGCGCTCGAATGAGCGGGAACAGCAAGCGGGGCGGGCCATGAGCGGTTCACAGATGCGCGCGGGAGGGTGGCGCCTGGCGCTCGCCCTTTTCGCGGCATTCAATCTGGTGCTGGTGCCGCTCGGGGATCGGCTCGCCTGGCTCGGGATCAATGCGCTCGAAGAGGACGGTCAGCGCTTTGCCGCCGTCGGCCTCTCGGTCGCTGTCGCCGCGGGGATCATGGCGATCAACGTTGTGCTGATCCGGGACGCGGAGCGGGGCGGCATGCCGCGGCTCGGGCAGATGGGCCTGTGGCTCATCACCGGCGCGCAGTTCGCCACGACCATCGCCGCCGGTTTCTTCAGCCTGCTCAACCTGATCACCGCAGTCCTTGGCTCAGGCTAGGCACGGTTGGCGATCTCGATCAGGTTGCCGTCAGGATCGCGCAGATAGATCGACAGGATCGGACCCGTAGCGCCTGTGCGCGGCACAGGCCCTTCCTCGACGAGCACACCCTCGGCTTCGAGCCGCAAGCGAAGCTCCGCAACCGGCACCTCGGTCAACAGACAAAGATCGCCCGCTCCGGCCGCGGGATTGTCCGAATGAGGCCGGAAGGGCGCGCTGGATGCATGCAGATTGATCTTCTGCGCGCCAAAGCCCAGCGCAAGGCGAGTGCCGCCCTCGCCGAACCGAACGATCTCCATGCCGAAATGACGATGGTAGAAGGCGGCGGTCGCCTCCGGGTCGGCCACATAGAGGACCAGGTGGTCGAGGCTTGCGATCAGCGGCTCGGTCATCAGGGATGGTTGGCGCAGCTTTGGCGGGAGAGCAAGATGGTCGAGACGGCAGATGGGGCGCGCCTGGACGAGGACGGGATGGACCCTTGGTCGGCCAATGCGCTGATCGCCACCCTCGGGCTCGACCGGCCGGCCTTTGAAGCGGGCGATCCGCTGCCGCCCTTCTGGCACTGGCTCCATTTTCGCGAGGCTGCTCCACGCTCGGCCCTCGGGCGCGACGGTCACCCCGCCCCGGGCTGGAGCATACCCGCAACGGGGCTGCCGCGCCGGATGTGGGCCGGTGGCCGGCTGGTCTTCCCGGGTCCACTGCCCCTCGGTGCCCCCGCGCGCCGCAGGAGCCGGTCCCTGGGCGTCACGAACAAGACCGGCCGATCCGGCCCCCTCGCTTTCGTCACGATGCAGCACGACATCGAGGGCCCGGACGGTCTGGCCGTGCGCGAGGCTCAGGATCTCGTCTATCGCGAGGACTGGCAGCCCGGCACTCCCCCGCCTGCAACCAGATCAGCGCCCATCCTGCCCCCGGACGGGCTCTCCCGAGGTTGGCAGCTCAATGCGACCGCCCTCTTTCGCTACTCAGCGCTCACCTTCAACGGGCACCGGATCCACTACGATCTCGCCTATGCTCGCGAGGTTGAGGGATACCAAGGCCTCGTGGTCCACGGCCCGCTGCTCGCGACCCTGATGCTCGAACTGGCGCGGGAAGCCGAGCCCGGGCGCATGCGGGCCTTTCGCGGCCGCTTCGCCTTCCGCGCCGCCTCTCCCGTCTTCGCCGACGAGCCCTTCACGGTTGCCGGTCATGCCCGTGACCGCGGTCTGACACTCTGGGTCGCGGGCGGCGATGGACGTCTGGCGATGACAGGCGATCTCGACTGGGCCGCCGAAGCGCTCTGAGCAGCCGTTCCCGAGGGGGCCATTGCCCCGCAACCCTCAGGGTCTCTCAGGGGCCTTTAGCGTCCGTCAGGGGCGGACGAGCGGATCGCTCGGGCCTTCTTGGCCCACGGCCTCGCCCCCCGACCCTCCCGCGGCAGGCACGCCCCGGGCGCCATGGGGCACGGGCGCAGCCGTCGCCTCCATCGCGCAGCGCTTCAGCTCATAGCCGGCCCGGCCGTCACGCTCCCAGGCGAATTGGACGAGTAACCGCGCGACCCGTGCGGCCCCGTCGAAGAGATCCACGGTCCCGCGCATTGGCGGATGGCCCGCACTCTCCACCACGATCTCATCGGCGCGCAAACGCATCACCCCATAGCGCACGCCGCCAGAGACCGCCGTCAACGGCGCCCGCGACAGCGCCGCCAGCGCATCGCCAAGGCGCACACGCGACCGACCGCGCCCATGGGCATGGTCCGCCCGCAGCCGCGCACTCAGCTCTTTGGGGATCAAACTGTCCATCACGCCACTCCCCGCCATCCCACCGCATCACCGTGATGGGTAAAGTAGTACTGGCAAAGAATTCCCTTGCAACGATCGATGCGCCCGCACCGCTATGGCGGGGACGCAACGCCGCAGCCCGCGCCCGATCGCCGGAGGATCAATGCCCCCTTTCTTCAGCCAAGACG
>JBCCLX010000536.1:0-2423 GCA_039026635.1 Pseudomonadota bacterium | reverse complement strand
ATGCCGGCCGCGGCTGGCTGCTGGTACTCGAACAGCAATCAGGAGACCGTCTCGAAGCCGGCCGACAAGGCGTCGGAGACCAGCTGAGCGGTCGATGGCGCGTGCCATCGGATTGGATTTGAACGGCGCGGGCCTTGTCCCGCGCCGTTCTGTTTCAGCCTGCTAGGTGGCGAGTGCTGCCAGGATGCGGGCCCAGCTGCGGGCACCCTTCTCGAAGCATTTCACGTCGTATTTCTCGTTGGGCGAATGCAGCGCATCGTCGGGCAGGCCGAAGCCGACCAGTAAGCTGTCGAGATCGAGGGCGCGCTTGAACTGGCCCACCACCGGGATCGAGCCGCCACAGCCGATGAAGGCCGCTTCTTTGCCCCACTCCTCGGTCAGCGCCTCGCGCGCTTTCTCGAAATCGGGCGCCTCGGTGGGCATCGCGATGGCGCGGCCGGCACCGTGGGAGATGAACTCTGCCGTGCAGTCCTCGGGCAGCTGGGCGCGGATGAAGGCGCGGAAGGCGTCGCGGATCGCCTCGGGGTCCTGATCGCCGACCAGGCGGAACGAGATCTTTGCGTGGGCCTCGGCGGGGATGACGGTCTTGAACCCCGCGCCCGTGTAGCCGCCCCAGATGCCGTTAAGCTCCGCCGTCGGGCGAGACCAGGTCTGCTCCAGGCAGGAGAACGCGGTTTCGCCTGCCGGGCGCCGCAGGCCCACTTCACCCAGGAAGCTCTCGGCCTCGAAGCTCAGGCTCATCCATTGATCGAGGACCGAGCGCGGCACGTCGGGGACCCCGTCGTAGAAGCCCGGGATCGAGACATGGCCGGTCTCGTCATGGATGGCCGCTATGGCGCGGGAGAGGACGGTGATGGGGTTGGCCGCGGCGCCGCCGTAGAAGCCTGAATGCAGGTCCCGATCCGGTCCTTTGACCGTGACCTCTTCGGTCAGGTTGCCCCGTAGCATGGTGGTGATGGCGGGTGTATCGCTGTCCCACATGCCGGTATCGCAGACGAGGGCGATGCTGGCGGACGCAAGCAGGTCACGATGGGCCTCAAGGAAGGGCGGCAGGCTCTTGCCGCCCGACTCTTCCTCCCCCTCGATCAGCATGGTCACCTTGCAGGGCAGTTTGCCCGCGACCGCCTTCCAAGCTCGGCAAGCCTCAAGGAAGGTCATCAGCTGGCCCTTGTCGTCATTCGCGCCGCGCGCGCGGATCATGCCGCTGCCATCCGGGCGGGTGACGAGGGCCGGGGTGAAGGGATCGCCGTGCCACAGATCGAGCGGCTCGGGCGGTTGAACGTCGTAATGGCCGTAGAAGAGCACATGCGGCCCGTCGCTATCGTGGTCGGTGGCGAGCACGATGGGGTGGCCCTGGGTGCTGTGCGCCGCCGCCTCAAAGCCCATGGACGCCAGATCATCCACCAACCAGTCGGCGGCGGCTCGGCAATGATCGGCATAGGCGGGATCGGTCGAAACGGACGGGATCTTGAGGAGCGCAAAGAGCCGCTCGAGCGCGTGCTCCCGCTCCGCATCGAGCCGATCCAAGGTGGCATTCACGGCATGGTCTCGCGGCACGGCATCCGGCATGGCGGCCTCCCTTCTGCTTCGGCGCTGCGGCGCAGCCTACGCTTGGCGCTGTGGCACGAGCAAGCGAGGGCGGTGCACCATTTGAGCGGAGACAGGGTGGATCTGCAGGCGCCAGCGGCCGGTGCGCCTGCCCGAGGCATCGCGGTCGCGGCCTGATGCTCAGCCTCGCGTGATCCAACCGCCGCCGAGGACGCGCGTGCCCTCGGTGGCATAGAGCACGCAGGCCTGGCCCGGCGCGACGCCTTCTTCGGCGGCGAGCAAGGTCACCTCAGCCCCGCCAGGCACCGCGCGGATCGTCGCAGGCTTCGGCTCGCGGGTGGAGCGCACGCGTGCCAAGACCTCCTGTGTGCTATCATCAAGCGGCCGGTCGCCCAGCCAATTGACCTCCTGCACAGCGACGCGCCGCGTGGCCAGAGCCGCACGCGGGCCCACGATCACGCGCCGGGTCTCAGCATCGAGGCGGATCACGTGCAAGGCCTCCCCGCCGGTCTCCGCCCCGCCAAGGCCAAGCCCCCGACGCTGCCCGACCGTGTAGTGCAGCACGCCCCGATGCGTCCCCAGAACGCGTCCATCGCGGTGCACGATCTCGCCGGGCTCGGCCGCACCGGGGCGCAGCTTTTCGATGACGGCCGCATAGTCGCCGCCCGGCACGAAGCAGATGTCCTGACTGTCCGGTTTGTCCGCGACGCCCAGCCCATGGCGTGCCGCGAGCGCCCGTGTCTCGGCCTTCGATGTCAGATGACCGAGAGGGAATCGCAGAAAATCGAGCTGCTCTCGCGTGGTCGCAAACAGGAAATAGGACTGATCGCGCGCTGGATCGGCTGCGCGGTGCAATTCCGGCCCTGCGCCTGCGT
>JBCCLX010000535.1:0-2432 GCA_039026635.1 Pseudomonadota bacterium | reverse complement strand
GCATAGGCGACTTGGCCGCCCGGCCGGTCCAGTGCTTCGAGCACCTGCACGCGATGGCCCCGCTCCGCTAGGGTGCGTGCGGCCTCGAGCCCTGCGGGACCGGCGCCAACGACGACTGTCTGCAACGCGCGTGTGCTCGGACCGAGGCGATGGGAGAGCGCGCTTTCGCGTCCTGTAACGGGATTGTGCAGACAAAACGCGTCGCCGCCGCGATAGATGCGGTCGATGCAGTAGCCGGCGCCGACGCAGGGGCGGATGGCACCGTCCTCGCCCGCCAAGTGCTTTGAGACCATGTGCGGATCGGCGATCTGGGCGCGTGTCATCCCGATCAGGTCCACATGCCCCTCAGCGACGGCATGATGCGCTGTCGCGAGATCGGCCACCCCTGCCGCATGCAGCACGGGCAAGCCAGTCGCGCGGCGCACCTTGCCCGCCAGCTCGATAAAGCGCCCGGAGGCGAAGGCCATGGAGGGCACCGTCTCGGCCACGCCCGCCTTGGTCCAATTCGCACCGCCCGAGACGTTGAGACAATTGATGAGCCCCGTGCGGGCATGGGCGACGGCGATGGCAAGCCCCTCCGCCTCGTCGATCCCGCCCTCCACGAACTCGTTGGCCGTGAAGCGCAGGCTGACGATAAAGCGCGCGGGCGTCGCCTCCCGGATCGCCTCCAAAACCTCAAGGCCGAAGCGCATGCGGTTCTCGAGGCTGCCGCCATAGGCATCGGTGCGCTGGTTGGAAAGCGGGCTCCAGAACTGGCCGATCAGATGGCCTGAGACGAGCAGTTCCACCCCATCGAGCCCGCCCTCGGCGCAGCGCAGCGCCGCCGCGGCATAGTCGCCTGTGATGCGCCGGATCTCAGCCATCTCCAGAGCCTTCGGCACGGCGCCATGGGCTGGTTCGCGCAGGGGCGAGGGCGCAAGCGTCGGCAGCCAGTTCCCCGCCGTCGGGCGTGTGCGCCGCCCGGCATGGCTGATCTGACAGATGAGACCGACGTCATGGGCATGGATCCGGTCGGCGAAGGCGCGCAGATGCGGGATGACCCGATCCTCCCCGAGCTGGAGCTGACCGAAGGAGGGGGGAGAGTCCCGCGAGACCGACGACGCGCCGCCAAACATCGTGAGCGCCAACCCGCCCTTGGCCTTCTCCTCGTGGTAGCGCTGATACCGCTCTCCTGGCATCCCATCCTCGGCATAGGCGGGCGCATGGCTCGTGCTGATGATCCGGTTCTTGAGGCGCAGAGGGCCAAGGCAGAACGGCTCGAAGAGCGCCTTGTAGGGAGAGCGGGGTTTCGCCTGAGAAGACTCGTTGCATGCCATCGCCGCTGGATAAGATCACGTCGCCTGCCGTTCGGCGAGGTCTTTTGGGCGATGGAGCCTGGTACGAGGGTGCGGGCGTTCTTTGCAGGAAGAAGGGGGCGGAGATGGTGCCCGAGCGGGCTGAGATCGCCGTGATCGGCGCGGGCATCATCGGGATTGCCACGGCCTACTACGCCGCCGTCGTCCAGGGGCTGCGCGATGTGGTGTTGATCGACGCCGGAGCCCCCATGGCCTTCACCTCTGCGCAATCGGGCGAGAACTATCGCAATTGGTGGCCGCATCCCGCGATGGTGGCGCTGACGGACCGGTCCATCGACCTGTTGGAGGGATTTGCGCGGGAGACCGACAATCGCATCGCCATGACCCGTCGCGGCTATGTGGTCGCCACGCGGCAGACCGATGTCGCGCCCCTCCTGGAGGAGCTGCGCGTCGGCCTCGGCGATCGGGCCGAGGGCCTGATCCGCATCCATGAGAAGGCGTCGAGCGCGCTCTATCAGCCGCCCGTCTCCCCTGCGTGGGAGGCCGCGCCCGATGGTGTCGATACCCTGCGCCATCAGGCCCTGATCCGCGCTACCTTCCCCTCCTTCGACCCCGAGATTCAAACGGTGATCCATATCCGCCGCGGCGGCGATATCAGAGGGCAGCAGCTCGGTATGGTGATGCTGGAGCGTTTTCGGGAGGCCGGCGGTCGGCGGCTCTCCGCGCGAGTGCAGGCCATCGAAGCGGGCGCTGGGTTTAAGATCGCTCTTGCTGGGCCTGAGGGGGTGCAGCGATTGACGGTGGGCCGCTTTGTGAACGCGGCGGGGCCCTTCGCCGGCGAGATCGCGGCGATGCTCGGCATCGATCTGCCGCTCCACAACGTCTTTCAGCAGAAGATCGCGTTCGAGGACGCCAAGCAGGCTATCCCCAGGGTCATGCCCTTCGCCATCGACCTCGATCCGCAGCAAATCGACTGGTCGGAGGAGGAGCGGGCGATGCTGCGCGAGGATCCCGCGCTCGCCTGGCTCGCCGATGAGATGCTCGGCGCCATTCATTGTCGCCCGGACGGCGGGGATGGAGGGCGTTGGCTGAAGCTCGGCTGGGCCTTCAACGACAGAGCCGCCGCGCCGAGTTGGT
>JBCCLX010000534.1:0-2451 GCA_039026635.1 Pseudomonadota bacterium | reverse complement strand
TTCAATGCCCTGGGAGGCACCACTGCAATCGATCCTCGAGTCGATCGAGGGGCCGGTCGCCAAGATCATCGCGGTGATCTTGTTCATGGTCACCGGCCTGTCGCTGGCCTTCGGTGAAACCTCCGGGGGCTTTCGCCGCCTGATCCAGATCGTCTTCGGCATCTCCATCGCCTTCGCGGCGAGTTCCTTCTTCCTGAGCTTCTTCAGCTTCGGCGGCGGGGCGCTAATCTGATGGATAGCACGTTCGAACAGCTGGCGGACGTGCCGGGCTTCACGGTCCCGGTCCACCGGGCGTTGACCGAGCCGATCCTGCTGGCCGGTGCGCCGCGGGCCTTCGCGATCCTGAACGGCACGCTGGCCGGGGCCATCGGGCTCGGGCTGCAGCTCTGGGTCGCGGGAATCGTCATCGGCCTTCTGGGCCACCTGGTTGCCGTCTGGGCCGCGCGGCGCGATCCGCTCTTCGTCGAGGTCGGGCGCCGGCATCTGCGGCTGCCCGGTCATCTCGAGGTCTGAGGGCTCGCCCATGATGAACCTCGCGGAGTATCGCCGGAAAGGGACGCGGCTGGCGGATTACCTGCCTTGGGCGGTGCTGGTGGCGCCCGGCGTGGTGCTGAACAAGGATGGCAGCCTGCAGCGCTCGGCCCGGTTCCGCGGCCCCGATCTCGATAGCGCAGTCGCGGCGGAACTCGTCGCCGTAGCGGGGCGCATCAACAACGCTTTCCGCCGCCTCGGGTCCGGCTGGGCGATCTTCGTCGAGGCGCAGCGCGTGGCGGCGGCCGACTATCCCGACAGCCGCTTTCCCGATCCGGCCTCGGCGCTGCTCGATGCCGAGCGTCGCGCAGGCTTCGCCGAGCAGGGGGCGCATTTCCAGTCGGATTATCTTCTGACCTTCCTCTACCTGCCGCCCGCTGAGGAGGCCGCGCGGGCCGAGACCTGGCTCTACGAAGGCCGCGACAAGACTGGCATCGATGCGGGCGAGGTGCTGCGTGGGTTCATCGACCACACCGACCGCGTGCTGGCGCTGTTCGACGGGATCATGCCGGAATGCCACTGGATGGGTGACAGCGAGACGCTGACCTACCTGCACTCCACGATCTCGACGCAGGCCTACCGGGTCCGGGTGCCGGAAACCCCGGCCTATCTCGATGCGCTCCTCGCCGACCAGCCGCTGACCGGCGGGCTCGAGCCTCGTCTGGGGACCGCCCATCTGCGCGTTCTGACCCTCTCGGGCTTCCCGACCGCCACGACGCCCGGGATCCTCGATGATCTCAACCGGCTGGCCTTTCCCTATCGCTGGGCGACCCGCGCGATCCTGATGGACAAGACGGAGGCCGCACGAATGGTCGCCCGCATCCGCCGCCAATGGTTCGCCAAGCGCAAATCCATCGCCGCGATCCTGAAGGAGGTGATGACCAACGAGCAATCGGCGTTGGTCGACACGGATGCCGCCAACAAGGCCGCCGATGCCGACATGGCCCTGCAGGAACTCGGCGCCGATATCGCGGGCGAGGCCTATGTCACGGCGACGCTCATCGTCTGGGACGCCGATCCCCGCCGCGCCGAAGAGAAACTGCGCCTCGTCGAGAAGGTCGTACAGGGCCGTGACTTCACCGCCATGGTCGAGACGGTCAACGCCGTCGACGCCTGGCTCGGCTCGCTGCCGGGGCACGCCTACGCTAATGTCCGTCAGCCCCCCATTTCGACCCTGAATCTCGCCCATATGATCCCGCTCTCCGCCGTCTGGGCGGGGGAGGAGCGGGATGCGCATTTCGACGGCCCGCCGCTGCTTTACGGCAAGACCGAGGGCGCGACGCCCTTCCGCCTCTCGCTCCATGTCGGCGATGTCGGCCATACGCTGGTCGTCGGTCCCACCGGGGCGGGCAAATCCGTCCTGCTCGCGCTCATGGCGCTGCAGTTCCGCCGTTATCCGGGCGCACAGGTCTTCGCCTTCGATTTCGGGGGCTCGATCCGCGCCGCCACCCTCGCCATGGGTGGCGACTGGTATGATCTGGGGGGCGAGCTGACGGAGGGTGCGGAGGCGACGGTCTCTCTCCAGCCGCTCGCCCGGATCGACGATCCCGCCGAGCGCAGCTGGGCCGCCACCTGGATCGGCGCCATCCTCGCCCGCGAGGGCATCACGATCACGCCGGACGTGAAGGAGCATCTCTGGTCCGCGCTGACCTCTCTGGCCTCGGCCCCGGTCGGCGAGCGCACGATCACCGGTCTCGCCGTCCTGCTGCAATCCTCCGACCTCAAACAGGCCCTGCGCCCCTATTGCCTGGGCGGCGCCCATGGGCGGCTGCTCGATGCCGAGACCGAAGAGCTCGGCGCGGCCTCGGTCCAGGCCTTCGAGATCGAAGGGCTCGTCGGCACCTCGGCGGCGCCTGCGGTCCTCTCCTATCTCTTCCACCGCATCGGTGATCGGCTCGACGGACGACCGACGCTGCTCAT
>JBCCLX010000533.1:0-2463 GCA_039026635.1 Pseudomonadota bacterium | reverse complement strand
TTCGACGATCTCGACGCGATCAAGGCCGCCATCGACGAGGACACGCGCGCGGTTTTCTGCGAATCCATCGCCAATCCGGGCGGCTATATCACCGATCTGGATGCCGTCTCGGATGTGGCTGATGCCGCCGGTCTGCCGCTCATTGTCGATAACACTTCGGCCACGCCATATCTTTGCCGCCCGATCGAGCATGGCGCCACCATCGTTGTGCATTCGACGACCAAATACCTCACCGGCACGGGCACGGTGACCGGCGGCGCGGTGATCGACAGCGGCTCTTTTGATTGGTCAGCGTCGGACAAGTTCCCCTCGCTCAGCGCGCCAGAGCCCGCCTATCATGGCCTGACCTTCCATGAGACCTTCGGCCCGCTGGCTTATACCTTCCACGGCATCGCCATCGGCCTGCGTGACCTGGGCATGACGATGAACCCGCAGGGAGCGCATTACACGCTGTTGGGGATTGAGACGCTGAGCCTGAGGATGGAGCGGCATGTCGAGAACGCGGTGAAGATCGCCAAATGGCTCGAGAACGACCCGCGCGTCGATTACGTGACCTATGCGGGGCTCGAAAGCTCGCCCTATTCCAAGCGCGTGCCCAAGATCTGTCCGCGCGGGGCTGGGGCGCTGTTCACCTTCGCGGTCAAGGGCGGCTATGAGGCCTGCGTGAAGCTGGTCGATAGCCTCGAGATCTTCAGCCATGTCGCCAATCTGGGCGATGCGCGCTCGTTGATCATCCATTCGGCCTCGACCACCCACCGCCAGCTCACGCCCGAGCAGCAAGAGGCGGCGGGCGCTGCGCCCAATGTGGTGCGGGTGTCCATCGGCATCGAAGACGCCGATGACCTGATCGCCGATCTCGATCAAGCCCTCGCCCGCGCCACCCGGTAATTTGAGGCCGCTCAACGGCCCCGATCCCTCAAAGCCCAGCCCAGGCCCCCCGCCCGGGCTGGGCTTTTTTCGTGTGCGGAGGCGGGGAACGCTGCGGCGCGCAGGCGAATAACCAACCGACAGGTTTTTCCTGGCGGTGAACCTGCTATAAGGACGCCGGGGAAGTGGGTAAGTCTGCCGGCTGGGGCCTAGGGCCAGGCTTTTCGAGCGTTTTGGGAAGGACGGATGACGGTCGAGTTCGCGCTGTTTTTGTCGCCTGACGGCATCGCGCTGGCGCATCGCCAGCCCGCGGGGCATTGGGCGCTGATCGGCGACACGCCGGTGGACGTGCCCGATCTGGGCGCACAACTGCGCCGCTTGCGCCAACTGGGTGAGGCGCGGGCTGGCGGTTATTTCCCCACGCTGCTGATCCTGCCCAACGACCAGATCCTCTATGACGCGCTCGCCGTCGATGACGGCCCCGGTGCTGAGATGAGCGCCATGGTCGGGCGCGCATTGGCCGGGCGGACGCCCTACCAGCTTTCGGAATTGGCATTTGATTTCCGCAGTTTAGAGCCTGGGACAGTGCAAGTTGCCGCTGTAGCGCAGCACACGCTGCGCGAGGCGATGGATTTCGCGCGCCAGGCGGGCTTTAACGGCGTGGGCTTTGCCGCGTCCCCGCCCTATGCCAAGTTTGGCGCCGTGCCAATCTTTGAGATGGCCGCCGGTTTCAGCGCGCCCACGGGCCTTGGCGAAGGTCTGGCCATCGGTCTGGATCAATGGCCCGGCGCTGAGGCGGGACCTGCGGCAGACGCCGGGGCCGAGGACGCTACAGAGCTCTCGGCGCAGGCGGGTCAGGTCTTTGTGGCCGAGATCGCGCCTGCGCCAGCGGCCATGGCCGAGGCGGGGCCAGCGCCAGAGCAGCGCCAGGACGACTCGACCGCCGAGGATGCGCCGTCTGAGCCGCCGGTCGAGCCGTCGGCCACCGCGTCGGAGCGCGAAGATGGCGGCGCGCTCGACGATCTGGATTACGAGGATATTGACGACATCGAGGCGCAGCTCGCCGATATGGCTGAGGCCGCGCCGGAAGACGGCGAAGACGACCGCCCTACCGAGGAGGGATCTTCCGACGCCCCCGCAGCGCAAGAGACCACGGCAGAGGACGAAGACCGCCTCGCCACGGACGATACGCCGAGCTTTGCGCTGACCGCCGAGGCTGACGCCCCAGACGATGTTGCGCGGGAGGAGCCAGCAGACGTCACGCCCGACGAGCCCGTGGCGGCAGCACGCGGCGACGCGGTCGAGGATCCAGCCCATTTCGCGATAGAGCCGCAGCCCGGGGAAGACGGCGATGCGGGTGCCCAAGACGCCGGGGATGGGGACGAGGCAACGCCGAAGGACCTAGAGCCCCCGCAAGATACCCTCGCTGAGCCAGCGCCCGCCGAAGACCCCGGCGCGCTCGCGGCCGCCCCTATGCAATTCGGCACCGCCCGTCGGCGACAGGAGCCGGGCGGGCCAGCCGCGCCCGCGCCCGGCGGGCTTGTCCGCCGTCCAGCGCGCATCGCCATCGCACCCGCGGGCGATCCGGCCTCGGGC
>JBCCLX010000532.1:0-2492 GCA_039026635.1 Pseudomonadota bacterium | reverse complement strand
GCCTTCCTGCCGCCCAATGACATGGCTGACATCAAGAATTGGCTGGTTGTTCAGGAACCATGGGTCATGATCGCGCGCGCTGCAGAAGCGGAGGACGAGCCGGAATGGCAGGACGTGCTGGACGAAGCGGCAGGGCTTTGGGCCGAGGCCGCGCGCGATGGGGCGGAGGGGCGCGCCGTCTCGCCCTGGCGCTCGCGCTCGCGTTACCTGCGGGTCTATCGGGCACGCCGTCGACGGCGGCGCCAGCGGTCTGGCCAGGCCCCGACGACGGGCTGAGGGCAGTGCCGGAAGGAATCGCGCCGGCCCGCGCCCCTGCAGCCCCACAGCGCAATCCCAAAACACTCGCCGCCTATGCCAAGGGCGCGCGCATCTGCAAGCTGATCAAGGCGGCGGCCACGGAGCATGGGCTGGATCCTGCCTATTTCGCACGCCTGATCTGGAAGGAGAGCCGGTTCGACGCAAAGGCGCTGAGCCCCAAGGGCGCGCAGGGCATCGCGCAGTTCATGCCCGGCACCGCCAAGCTCGTGGGCCTCAAGGACCCCTGGGACCCGACACAAGCAATCCCGGCCTCCGCCGCCCATCTCGCCGATCTGCGCGATGAGCTCGGCAACTGGGGCCTCGCAGCGGCGGGCTACAACGCAGGCTCCGGCCGGGTCTGGCGCTGGCTTCGCGGTCGCTCCCGTCTGCCGGGCGAGACGCTCGATTACGTCTATTCGATTACCGGTGAGCCGGCCGATTTCTTCCGGGAGCGTGGCACGCCCCTGCCGAAGCGCCCCCTTTCGAAAGGCCTCAGCTTCGACGCCGCCTGCGCCGCCTTGCCCGTGATCCGGACCCGCGCCTCGCGCACCGCCGTCGCCAGCTCCCCTTGGGGCGTGCAGGTCTCGGGCAACCGCAGCCGGGGGCGAGCGGCGGCCCAGATGCGGCGCGTCAAGGCGCGATACGGCCGGGTGATCGGCCAGAAGCGCCTGCAGCTCGTGCCCAAGCGCGGCCCTCGCGGCACGCGCGCGATCTGGACTGGACAGATCGCGGTGGCCTCGCGCGTGGAGGCCGCGCGCCTCTGCCTGCGCCTCAAGCGCGCCGGCGGGGACTGTATCATCCGCAAGAACTGACGCGTCCTTCAGCCAAAGGCCGAGAGCGGCGAACTCCGGACATGCCGCGTCGTTTTTTCGCTCAGCTTGCGCCGCGCGCTGCTTTATGGGAGCGAGCAGCGATGATTGCGACGCGCGGCCATGCGGGCCAGCGCGGCAGAGAGGAGACCGCCATGAAGGTGCTTGTGCCCGTCAAACGCGTGATTGACTACAACGTGAAGGTCCGCGTGAAAGCGGACAACACCGGCGTCGATCTCGCCAACGTCAAGATGTCGATGAACCCCTTCGACGAGATCGCCGTGGAAGCCGCCATCCGCCTCAAGGAAGCCGGCAAGGCGAGCGAAATCGTCGCCGTTTCCATCGGCGTGGCGAAGGCGCAGGAGACGCTGCGCACGGCGCTCGCCATGGGCGCGGACCGCGCGATCCTGATCCAGGCGACTGACACGCCCGAGACCGATATCGAGCCGCTGGCCGTCGCCAAGCTCCTGAAGGCCGTCGTGGATGCCGAAGAGCCAGGCCTCGTGATCGCCGGTAAGCAGGCGATCGACAACGACCTCAACGCCACCGGTCAGATGCTGGCCGCACTGCTCGGCTGGTCCCAAGCGACCTATGCCTCCGAAATCGAGGTTGAGGGCGACAGCGCCACGGTCACGCGCGAGGTCGACGGCGGGCTGCAGACCGTGAAGGTGTCGATGCCGGCCATCATCACCGTCGATCTCCGTCTCTGCGAGCCGCGCTATGCCTCGCTGCCCAACATTATGAAGGCGAAGAAAAAGCCGCTCGAGACCAAGACGCCCGAGGACTACGGCGTCGACGTCACCCCGCGGCTTACGGTCGTCTCGGTCGGGGAGCCGCCGGCGCGTAAGGCAGGCGTGACGGTGGACTCGGTGGACGAGCTCGTGGAGAAACTGAAGACCGAAGCGGGGGTGATCTGATGTCGGTGCTGCTGATCGCTGAAGTCAACAAGGGCACGCTGGCCGTCGACGCCACGGCCAAGGCCCTCACGGCCGCGCGCGCCCTCGGACCGGTGACGGTGCTCGTTGCCTCAGAAGGCTGCTCGGGCGGCGCTGCGGGCGAAGCTGCAGCGCTGGAAGGTGTTGCCAAGGTCCTCTGCGCCGACGATCCGGCCTATGCCAATCAGCTGGCGGAGCCGATGGCAGCGCTCGTCACCTCAATCGCGAGCGACTACACCCATATCATCGCCCCGGCGACGGTGTCGGCGAAGAATCTGCTGCCGCGTGTCGCCGCCCTTCTCGACGTCATGGTCATCACGGATGTCCAGGAGATCGTCGACGGCGAGACCTACGTGCGCCCCATCTATGCCGGTAACGCGATCCAGACGGTGAAATCGGCGGATGCGACGAAGGTCGTCTCGGTGCGCACCGCCTCCTACGATGCGGCCGG
>JBCCLX010000531.1:0-2509 GCA_039026635.1 Pseudomonadota bacterium | reverse complement strand
GGAGACGGGGCTCCTGTCCTTCCTGATCAGCTCCGATGTCTATGATCCGGACCGGCTGGAGCTCGACCGCGAGCTCTTGCGCCAGTTCTATCTGAGCCGCGGTCATGCGGATTTCGCCGTGCTCTCGGCCACTGCCGAGCTTGCGCCGGATCGCTCGGGCTTCTTCCTGACCTTCACGGTCGAGGAGGGGCCCGTCTACAATTTCGGCGAGCTGGATGTGATCGTGAACGCGCGCGGGCTCGACCCCGAGGAGTTTGCGGCGGTTCTCCCGGACGATCTGCTGGGAGAGACCTATGATGCGAGCGCTGTGGAGGAGATCGCGAATGAGCTGACCGATCTGGCCGGCCAGCGCGGCTTTGCCTTCGTCCAAGTCCGTCCTCAGCCCCGCAAAGACACCGAGAACCTGGTCATCGACGTCACCTTCGAGCTGGTCGAGGGCAACCGCATCTTCATCGAACGCATCGATATCGAGGGCAACACCGCCACGCTCGACCGCGTGATCCGGCGTGAGATCGACATCGTCGAGGGCGATGCCTTCGACGCCCGCCGCATTCGCGAGGCCCAGGCGGCGATCCGTGCGCTCGGCTATTTCGAGAGTGTCGATATCGATGCTGAGGAAGGCTCGGCGGACGACCGCGCTGTCCTGAAGGTGAAGGTGGTCGAACGCTCCACCGGCTCGCTCGCGGTCGGCCTCGGCTTCTCAACCTCGGCCGGGCCCATCGGCTCGCTCTCGGTCTCGGAGCGTAACTTCCTCGGTCGCGGCCAGATCGTCTCGGCCACCGTGACCGCGGCGGGCGATACGCAGGTCTACGACTTCAGCTTCACCGAGCCTAAGGTGCTCGACCGGGATCTCTCGGCGGGGCTGCGCGCCTTCTTCATCGATGATGACCGCTCGGACGAATCGTCCTTCGAGCAGGTGCGCGGCGGCTTCTCGCCCTCGATCGGCTTCCCCCTCGGCCCGGATCTGAACCTGCAGCTGCGCTACGACTTCCTCTTTGACGACATTCAGGTCGAAGACGATGCCTCGCCGGCGATCTTCGCCGATGAGGGCAGCGCCATCACCTCCTCAGTTGGCTACACGCTGTTCTACGATCAGCGCGACGATCCTATCGAGCCGACGGCCGGCTACCTGGTCACCTGGCGCCAGGACGTCGCGGGCCTCGGTGGCGATCAGCGCTTCCTGAAGACCCGCGCCTCGGTGAAGGGCTGGCAGGGCTTCTTCGCGGATCAAGTCGTCGCGAGCCTGGAAGTCGAGGGTGGTGCGATCTTCTCCTTCGGCAGCTCTGATACGAGGATCACGGAGCGTTTCTTCCTCGGCTCGGACAGTTTCCGCGGCTTCGCGGTCGACGGTCTCGGTCCGCGTGACGTTGAGACGGATGACGCGCTGGGCGGCAACTTCTTCACGGTCGCGCGCCTGCAGGTCTCCTTCCCGCTTGGTCTGCCCGATGAGCTCGGCATCTTCGGGGGCGCCTTCATCGATGCCGGTACGATCTGGGATCTCGACCAGACGCGCTTCGGCGACACGGTGATCGACGACAGCGCCTCGCTGCGTGTCTCGGCCGGTGGCCTGCTCTTCGTGGACAGCCCCTTCGGCCCGATCGAGCTTTCCGCGGGTATCCCGATCCTCGATGAGGACTTCGACGAAGACGAGATCTTCCGTGTCGGCATTGGTACGCGCTTCTAAGGCGCTGGCCGGGCTCTGGTTGGCCCTGTCCCTCGCGCTCGCGGCGCCGCCGACGCAGGGTCAAGTCTTAGAAGCGCCTCGTGTCCTTCTGGTGAACCGTGCCGCTGTGTTGAGTGAGAGTGCGGCGGCGCGGGCCCTTGCGGCGGAGGAGCGGCGCTGGGGCGATGCGCTGCAATCCCGGGTCGACGCGGTGAAGGAGGCGCTTGCCGTCGAGGAGGCGGAGCTGGCCCGCGACCGAAGTGAGCTGCCCCGGGCAGAGTTCGAGCGCCGCGCCGCCGCGTTTCGCAGCCGCGTCCAGCGGGAGCGCCGGGCGACGCAGGCCGAGGCCGCCGCCCTCGAACGTGCCTTCCGCGAGGCCCGGCGCACCCTGGTCGCCGCCCTCGATCCGATCCTCGCTGAAGTGCTGGCCGAGCGCGGCGCCGATATGATCCTCGATATGGAAAGCGTGTTGGTCGCGCGCCCCGGATCGGATGTCACCGACGCCGTCCTCGCGCGCTTCAACGCACGGGTGCCCATGCCGCGCGTGGTTTTGCCGGAAATGGGGCCTCGGGCGACGGCGATCCCCGAGGATGCACCAGAACAAGACAGCACCGGGCAATGAAGGCATGGGTAGAGCCGGCGCACTGTCCGATCGGGCGCGCCAGGGTGCTTGACCAAATCCGCGCCGCTTGCCACATCCGGTGAGATGATACGGATCGTCGCATGACCGAACAGAGCAGCCTCAAGGATCAGGCAGCGGCCGAGACCGGCGCCACCGATGCCCCGGCGGAGACCCCGCAGGCGGCGGTGCGCGTTGCCGATCTCGCTCGCGTGATGCGCTGCATT
>JBCCLX010000530.1:0-2516 GCA_039026635.1 Pseudomonadota bacterium | reverse complement strand
GGTTCATGCCGAAAGTGGGCCGGGCGAGGATGGCGTCGCGGTTTCCGAAGGCGCGCTGGCGATCGATTGCCGCAACTCGCTCCTGCGCTCAGACGATCCGGACATGCGGCTCGTGGGTCTCGGGCTCGATGGTATCGTGGCGGTGGCCACGCGCGACGGCGTGCTGGTGGCGCCTATGGACCGGGCCCAGGACGTGCGCAAGGTCGTTGATGGGCTCAAGGGGCAGAACGCGCGCCAGGCAACCGAGTTCCCGAAATGCTACCGGCCCTGGGGCTGGTATGAGACGCTGTCGCTCGGCCCCCGCTTCCAGGTGAAGCAGATCGTGGTCAAGCCCGGCGGCCGGCTCTCGCTGCAGAGCCATGTGCATCGCTCCGAGCACTGGGTCGTCGTCGCCGGCACGGCGCGGGTGACGGTGGACGAGGATGTGCGGCTGTTGACCGAGAACCAGTCCGTCTACATCCCCCTCGGCGCCGTTCATCGGCTGGAGAACCCCGGCAAGGTCGAGCTGCGGCTCATCGAAGTGCAATCGGGCGTCTACCTCGGCGAGGATGACATCGTCCGCTACGAGGACGTCTACGCCCGCGCCTGATCTCTCCGCGGCCCTGGGGCGCGAGGGCTGGACGTTCTGGTCCAGCGCCCTTTCATTGCGAGGCGCCGTCCTGGCCGCTTCTGACCGGTCCTGACGCCTAGCGAAGGAGCTCCCCGATGGATCTGCCCATTTCGGCCCTCTACACTGGGATCCTCGGCCTCTGGGTGCTGCTGCTCGGATTGCGGGTCAGCATGCGAAGGCATGCGGCGGGTGTCTCGCTCGGCGATGGCGGCGACGCGGCGCTGCACGCAGCGATCCGCGCCCATGGCAATGCGGTTGAGACGATCCCGCTCGCGCTCCTGATGCTCGGCCTTGCCGAGAGCATCGGGACGCCGGCCTGGCTGCTGCATCTCTTCGGTCTCTGTCTTGTCGCCGGGCGTCTGGCCCATGGGATGCACTTCGTTCTGGGCCGCAAGGATGTGACGCTGCGCGCTGTCGGCATGAGCTTGACGATCCTCGTCACGGGGATCATGGGCATCGGCCTTGTGGGCCACGGTTTGATTGGGAGCTTCTAATGGCGTCACTCGAAGATCTGGGCCGGCGCCTGCGCGACGCCGCCCTCGCCGCGGGCGCCGATGCGGCGGATGTGATCGTGTCGGAGGGGCGCTCGGCCTCGGTCGGCGTTGCCGCCGGCGCGCTCGAGGAGGCAGAGAGCAGCGAGGGGATCGATGTCGGTCTCCGGGTGCTCGCCGGCCGCGGTCAGGCCTGCGTCTCCTCCTCGGACACGCGCGCCGATACGCTGGCCGAGATGGCTGAGCGCGCCGTCGTCATGGCCCGTGCGGCGCCGGAGGACCCTTATGTGGGCCTCGCCGACCCAACGCTCCTCTCGGAGGTGCGCGATGCCGCGGGCCTCGACCTCCTGGACCCCGAGCCCCCGGCATCGCCGGCAAGGCTAGAGGAAATGGCCATGGCAGCCGAGGCGGCGGCGCTGGCCATCCCGGGCGTTGTTCAGGTTGAACAGGCCTCGGCGAGTTCCGGGGCAGATCGGCTGGTCGTGCTCCTCTCAAACGGTTTTGAGGGCAGCTATGCCCGCTCCTCCGCCAGCTGCGCCGTCTCGGTCATCGCGGGCGAGGGCACGGGGCGCGAGCGGGACTTCGCCTTCGAAGTGCGCCGCCATGCGGCCGATTTGCCGAGCCCTGAGGAGATCGGCACGCGGGCCGGCGAGCGCACCATCGCGCGCCTCGCCCCCAAGCGCCCGCCCTCGGGCCATTTCCCGGTTCTCTATGACGAGCGGGTGGCCGCTGGCTTGATCGGCCATCTGCTTTCGGCCTCGAACGGCAGCGCCATCGCCCGTGGCGCCTCCTGGGCGAGTGACCTTCTGGGCGACGGGGTATTGCCGGCCGGCCTTTCGGTCACCGAGATGCCCCACCTGCCCCGCGGCCGCGCCTCGCGCCCCTTCGATGCGGAGGGGCTGCGCACTCGGGACCGCGCAATCGTCGACAAGGGCGTGCTGACGGGCTGGGTCCTGGATCTGGCGACGGCCCGACAACTCGGGCTCGAGAGCACCGCGAATGCCCGCCGCGGCCTCTCCGGCCCGCCCTCCCCAGGGATCAGCAACATTCAGGTGACGCAGGGCGCCCTGAGCCGCGAGGCCCTGATCGCGGAGATGGGGACGGGCCTTCTGGTCACGAACTTCCTCGGCGCCTCGATCAATGCGACCACCGGTGCCTATAGCCGGGGGGCCGGCGGGTTCTGGGTGGAGGGCGGTGAGATCGCCTATCCGGTCAATGAGATCACCATCGCGGGCACGCTGCCTGAGATGCTCAAGACCCTGGTGCCCGCCAATGATGCGGATCCCCATAAATCGGTCTCCGCCCCGTCGATGATCGTCGAGGGGCTCACCATCGGTGCCTGAGCCAGCGGAGGATGCGCTGGCCGACCGAGACCTGCTGGTTGCAGCGGCGGAGGAGGCGGGCGAGATCGCCCT
>JBCCLX010000529.1:0-2532 GCA_039026635.1 Pseudomonadota bacterium | reverse complement strand
GGCTCGCGGCAGAGGGTGTAACCGCACCCTGCCCCAGCGCCTCCTCCGCCGATGTCCTGAGATCAGGCAGGAAGATGCCGTAGGGCGGGGTGCTGCTCTGTGCATCAGCCGCGCCCCCCATCGCCGTCGGGAGTGTGGCCGCCGCTGGGCGGCCCAGCGCGATCGTCAGGCGACGGGACGGTGTGTCTTCGAGGAGAGGGAGGAGCCCAGCCCCCCCTGTGAAAGTGGCCGCTTCGCGCCGAGGCAGCGGGCTCGCGCCCTGGTTCGCCCCTGAGTTTGTCCCAGGGTTCACCGCTCCGTTCGCCATCCGGCTCCCCGAGACACCTCCGGGCGTCTCCATTTCGACGACGCGCTGCTGCTCTTGGCCGAGGATCGAGCGCTTCGCACTGTTGAGCGCGGCGGCAAGCGCGGCCTCCAACGGGTCTTGCTCGGGCGCCGGCGGGAAGGGGACCTGAGCCGCCTCGCCGAAACGCTCAGGGACCAAGGGGCCGAGCTGCAAATCCGCCTGGCGCGCGGCGACCAGCCGGGCGAGGCGATCGGGGGCGTTGAGCCAGGCCCATTCGACTTCCAGCACCTGAACATCTTCGCGCGTACGCGCGATCTCGGCGCGCAGTCGCGCAGTCTCCCGCAGCGCGTCGCTGGTGCGATAGTTCACGTTGTAGGCGACCGCGGCGATCACCAGGATGCCGACGAGGGAGAGGGCGAAGAAGATCCGGTTCATGCCGCACCCCCGCCCTCACCAGTGCCCATAGCGCTGCCCGAACCGCGTCGATGGCGTGACGAGGCGCGGCGGAGGGCGCGGCGTTCGAAATCCGCGGCGACGGGTGCGATGGGCTGGCCAAGGGCGCGCGCATCAACGGTACGGGCCGGGGCCGCTGTCCGACAGCCAGCGCGCAGGCGTGCAGAGCGCGCTCGGGGATTGGCCGCGATCTCCGCCTCACTCGCCGCCACAGGCTTGGCCGGGCGGGCCCAGCGCGCGGGTTCGGGCTCGGCGGCGGGCAGATGGCGCGAGCCGCCCGCCCCCTGCCCTGCGCCCGTCTGAAAGAACCGCTTCACAATCCGGTCCTCGAGCGAATGGAAGCTCACCACGACGAGCCGCCCGCCCACGCCCAGAACCTGCTCCGCCGCCGCCAGCGCGCGTACAAGCTGGCCAAGCTCATCGTTCACCGCGATGCGCAGGCCCTGGAAACTGCGCGTGGCGGGATGGATCTGGCCCGGCTTCGCGCGGGGCAAGCAGCCGGCGACGACCTCCGCGAGGGCAAGCGTCGTCTCGATCGGGGCTTCAGCGCGCGCGGCGACGATGGCGCGGGCGATTCGCCGCGCAGCCCGCTCCTCCCCGAAGTGATGGAGGATATCGGCCAGTTCCTCCGCCTCGGCGGTGTTGACGATATCGGCCGCCGTCGGCCCGTCATCGGCCATGCGCATATCGAGGGGACCGTCGCGCATGAAAGAGAAGCCGCGGTCCGCCTCGTCGAGCTGCATCGAGGAGACGCCGATGTCGAGGACCACGGCATCGGGCACGACACCCGCCTCTTCAGCAACCGCATCCAAACGGTCGAACCCAGCCTCGATCAGCGTGAGACGCGGCTCCTCGGTGGCCATCGCGCGACCGAGCGCCAGGGCGCGGGGGTCGCGGTCGATCCCGATCACGCGGGCGGCCCCGGCGGCGAGGATGGCGCGTGTATAGCCGCCCGCGCCAAAGGTCCCGTCGATGACCACCGCCCCCTCGAGCGGCGCCAGCGCGTCCAGAACGGGGGACAATAGGACCGGGATATGCGGCGCGTCCGCCATGCCTAATGCAGGTCCGTCAGCGCGGTATCGGCGATCAGGCGGCGGGCCTGCACATCGACAGCCTCGGCGCGCGCGTCATGGGCATCCGGGGCACGGATCTCAAACACATGGCCAAGGCCGACGAAGACAAGCTCTTTGGCGATGCCGAGCATCTGGCGAATGGGAGCAGAGAGCACGATCCGCCCAGCTTCATCGGCCTCGAGCGGCACGGCGCGGCCCTGGACAAACTCGTTGAAGGCTTCGCGATCGGCCGGTGTGGTGAGGGTCGCCTCGACGCGGGCGCAGAAGGCGTCAAACCCCGCTTCGGTCATCACCACATGGGCATCGGCGCGCTTCATGCAGGGGACGAGGTAGAGATCGCTCGAGCCGAGATCCTTCAGCACCTTGCGAAAGACGGCCGGCAGAGAGACGCGGCCGCGTTCCTCAACCTTGTGCCGATGCGTTCCCGCGAAGCGCTTGCCCATGCCGTGTGCCGCCCAAGGCTCCGGTTGCGTCCGACCCGCCGCTCGCCGGCGCTGCACGCCGTTGCGCCAGCACCTCAGACATCACGCCGGACCCCTTCCCCGCTCAGGCCCCTCCTTCAGCCGCCTCACTGCCATTGGACAGAAGGCTAGACGGGATCGGGGCGCAGTCCGGCACCGAGAAGCCGGGGCACAAGGCCGGAGGCGCAAGAGCTTCCTCGAGTCGAAAGCTCGCCCTCACCGCGGTCGCAGTCGTCCTGAGCGTCGGGGCAACGGTCGG
>JBCCLX010000528.1:0-2535 GCA_039026635.1 Pseudomonadota bacterium | reverse complement strand
GCTCTCGGCCGCTGCTCCGCGCTTCTCGCTGCCTGCGCTTGGTCTTTTGGGGACGCTCGTGGCGGGTCTGGCCCTGGCGGGGCTTGCCCTCGGCCCCGTCGACATTGCTCCGGGCCGGGTACTGCTCGCCCTCGCGGGCGCGGGGACGCCGGCCGAGAACGCGATCGTCTGGCAGATCCGCCTGCCCCGCGTCGTCCTCGGCCTTGCCACCGGCGTGGCCCTGGCCCTCGCAGGCGCTGCGCTACAGGGCGTGCTCCGCAATCCGCTGGCCGAGCCCGGGCTCATCGGCGTCACGGGCGGCGCCTCGCTTGGTGCCGTCGCGACGATCGTGCTCGGTGGCGTGGTGGCCGGCGCCCTGCCCGAGGCGCTGCGGCCCTGGCTCCTGCCGGTCTCCGCCTTCATCGGTGCGGCCGTCGTCATCGCCTTCATCTTCGCGCTGGCTCGCCGCGGGGGCGAGACCTCGGTCGCGACCCTGATCCTAGCGGGCGTGGCGGTGAACGCCATCGCTGGGGCTGCCATCGGCGCGATGGTCTATGTCAGCGACGACAGCCAGCTGCGCGACCTTACGTTCTGGACCATGGGCGCGCTCGGCGGCTCCGGCTGGCCGCTGGTTCTCGTATCGAGTGGCCTTGCCGCCGCCGCGGTGCCAGTGCTGCTGGCCAGTGCCCGTGATCTCGACCTCTTCCAGCTCGGCGAACGCGCGGCCTTTCACGCGGGCCTCGATGTGGAGCGGTCGAAGCGTGCGGTGGGCTTGGCCACGGCTGTGGCCGTCGGTGCTGTTACGGCAGCGGCGGGCCCCATCGGCTTTATCGGGCTCGTCGCGCCGCATCTCGCGCGCCTGGCCCTCGGGCCACGCCACGCGGTGCTGCTGCCGGCCTCGGCCTTGATGGGCATGGGCCTGGTCCTTGCGGCCGATCTCGCGGTGCGCCTGGCCGTGCCTCCGGCCGAGCCACCCATCGGTCTCGCCACGAGCCTCATCGGCGGCCCCTTCTTCCTATGGCTGCTCCTGCGCGGGCGCGGGATGCGTCATGCTTGAGGCGCGTGGCATCTCGCTATCGCTGGGCGGGCTGCGGGTGCTCGACGACGTCTCGCTCAGCCTTGAGCCGGGGGAGGTGCTCGCCCTCGTCGGTCCCAACGGTGCGGGGAAGTCGACGCTGCTCGCCTGCCTTTCCGGCGCGCTCATCCCCGATGTCGGCCATGTCGATATGGACGGCGAGGAGCCGCGACATCTCACGCCCGCAGCGCTCGGGCAGAGGCGCGCGGTGCTCGACCAGTCCCCCGCCGTCGCCGCACCCTTCACGCTGGCCGAGCTCGTCGAGCTGGGCATCCCCCGGGCCATAGCGCCGGGCGATGCCCGTCGGCTGGTGAGCAGCTGCAGCCATGCCCTCGGCCTCTCCGCCCTCATCGATCGGCGCATCGACGCCCTTTCGGGGGGCGAGCGCCACCGCGCCCATATGGCCCGCACCCTGGCCCAACTCCGGGCCGGCCGCATGCTCGGCGCCGGGCGCTGGCTGCTTCTCGACGAGCCCACGGCCTCGCTCGATCTCAAACATCAGGCCGCCGCGATGCAGGCCGCACGCACGGCTGCGCGGGAAGGAGCCGGCGTCCTCGCCATCCTCCACGATCTCTCCCTTGCCGCCGCCACCGCCGATCGCGTAGCGGTGATGCGGGCCGGTCGGATCATCGCCACAGGCCCGCCGGCCGAGACGCTCACCCCTGAGATCCTGAGCCCCGTCTACGGGATCGGGATCGCCGTCACAGACCTTGGTGCGGGCCTGCGGGCCATCGTGCCGCACTACGCATCGCCAGAAGGAGAGCACCGATGTTCGTCGCCATGAACCGTTTTCGCGTTGCCAAGGGCAAGGAAGACCAGTTCGAGGAAGTCTGGCGGTCCCGCGAGACCCGGCTCGAAGAGATGGCGGGCTTCAAGACCTTCCATCTTCTGCGCGGGGGCGAGGCGGACGACTACACCCTCTACGCCTCTCACACGATCTGGTCGGACCGCGCCTCCTTCGAGGCCTGGACCCGCTCGGAGCAGTTTCGCGATGCGCATAAGGACGCCGGGCAGAACCGCGATCTCTACCTTGGCCATCCGGAATTCGAGGGCTTCGAGTCCGTCCTCGGCGCCTGAGGCTAAGCCTGCGGCTGGGCCTTCGGGTTCGCGTGCGGCGGGGCAAGTGCCGGCGCGTTCGGTTGGGCGCCCGTCTGGGCGCCCGTCTGGGCGGGGATCTCGACGGCAGCAAAGGCGGTGAGATCTGCGGACAACAGGTCCACCGCCTCGACCAGTACCGAGGGATCCTGCCCGCCGCAGACGAAGATTGCGTTGAGCATGGCCTCGGAGCGGCGCTCGCGCCGCGCCGCATGCAGGATCGAGATGAAATAGCGCTCCTCCGGCGTGATCCGCTGACGGCAGCACGGACAGTCGGGGTTCACAAAGCCGAACACGGCCGTGCGGTTGCGGCGCAGCACCTGGATCGTCTTGACGATACGGTGCGCCAGGATCGCGCCCTCCGGACCGAAATGCCGCTCGGACGC
>JBCCLX010000527.1:0-2545 GCA_039026635.1 Pseudomonadota bacterium | reverse complement strand
GGCTGGGCTCTTCGCCGCCCTGCCGATCGCCATGGGAAGTGTCGGCGGTTGAGGTGCCGGGTAAAGATGCGCCCATCTGTTGGGCGCCGGGACTGTGGGAACCGTCCATCATCAATCGCGGGTCACCCCCGCTTTTCCTCCGTCATACGGATCTGCGTAACCTGCACCGACCAGTTGCCGGCGTTCGATCCCTTCCATGAGGTTCGCGTCTTCCTCGGTTTCGTGATCATAGCCAAGGAGATGCAAACTCCCGTGTAAAATCAGGTGAATGACGTGGTCTTTCAAGGCCAAACCCTGAGTTTGGGCCTCTCGATCGCAGGTCTCTAGGGCAATGGCGATGTCGCCAAGGGGTCCTGGCGATGGTGGTGGCATGGGACTGCCGCCTGGATAGGCAGGTTGGAGGGGATGCGCGGGCCAAGAGAGAACGTTGGTTGGTGCGGATTTCCCACGAAACTCGGCATTGAGCGCTGCGATTCGCGCATCATCACAGGCCAGGACCGCGATCTCATAGCCCTCGGGCCCAAGCCCTGTGCCGGCGAGTGCCAGGCGCGCGCCCTCCTCCGCAGCCTCTGCCAGATCGGGCAGGGCGGCCGTCCACCCCTCCGCCTCGACGATCAGATCGGTGAGTGCCATGGGCTCTTGCTGAGGTCCTTCGCCTTGGGCCTTAGCTGCGGGCCGGGGGGCGCGGAGCATCGGCGCGGTCATAGGCCTCGATCACGCGGGCGACCACGGGATGGCGCACGACATCGGTGCTGGAAAAGCGGGTGAAGGCGATGCCCTCGACGCCTTGGAGCACTCGCATGGCCTGCACGAGGCCACTGCCCGTGCCGCGCGGCAGGTCGATCTGCGTCGGGTCGCCGGTGACGACCATGCAGCTGTTCTCGCCGAGGCGGGTGAGAAACATCTTCATCTGCATCTCGGTCGTGTTCTGCGCCTCATCGAGCACAACGGCCGCGTTGGAGAGGGTGCGGCCGCGCATGAAGGCGAGGGGCGCGATCTCGATCTGGCCGAGGCCCATCAGTTTGTCGAGCTGGCCGCGGGGCAGCATGTCCTGGAGCGCGTCGTAGAGCGGGCGCATATAGGGGTCCATCTTCTCCTTCTCGGTGCCCGGCAGAAAGCCGAGCCGCTCGCCGGCCTCGACGGCCGGGCGCGAGAGGATGATCTTCTCGACGCGCTGCTCGGCGAAGAGGCTGACGGCGGCGGCGACGGCAAGATAGGTTTTGCCCGTGCCCGCAGGTCCGATCCCGAAGACCAGTTCATGGCTGAAGAGCGCGCGCACATAGGCGGCCTGGGTCGGCGTGCGCGGTTGGATCACCTTTCGTCGCGTACGGATCTCGAGCCGGCCGCCAGGGAAAAGCTCCGACTGTGCCGGCGGCTCGGGGTCGCCGCGTTCCCCCCGCTCCCGCCGGGTCTCCGCCCGCGGGTCGGTTTCGGGGTTCGGCTCGGGCAGGCGGCCCATGCGGATCAGTGCCTCCACATCGCCCGCTTCGATCGAGCGTCCCGTCTCGAGCCGCTCATAGAGCGCCTCGAGCGCGCCTTTGGCCATGGTGCGTGCGTCGGGCGGGCCATAGATCAAGAGCTGATTGCCGCGACGCATGATCGTCGCGCCGAGCCCGTTCTCCAGGATCGTGAGATTGCTGTCGGCCGGGCCGAAGAGTTCGATCAGCAGGCGGTTGTCGGCGAAGGCGACGACGGTCTCGTCGAGAGCCTCCGGGGCGGCATCGCGCGGCATCGTGCTGGTCAAACGGTCCCTCTTGCTAGGTGTCATCAGCGTCTATCGACGGTCCTCCAGCCCGCGGCCACGGGCAAGCGAAATTATTGTGGCGGCCGCAATGAGGGCGGTCTTGGCAGGGGATTGCGCCTCCGCCGCCGCAGAACGGTATCATTTGATGAGCGGCAGAAGCGCTTTGAAGGCCGGCGTCCCCGCACGGCCGAGCCATTCGAAGACGACCATCTCGGTTGTGACGATCCCGGCGCCGAGGGCGCGCAGACGGTCAAGGCAAGCCGCTTCGCTCTCGAGCGTGCGCGAGGCGCTGGCATCGGTGACGACAAAGACGTCGACGCCCGCGCTCATCAGACCGGCCGCAGTTTGCAGCACGCAGATATGGGCTTCCATGCCGGCGATCACGGCCTGGCTGCGACCGGTTCTGGCAAAGGCCTCGGCGAAGGAGGGCTCGGCCTGGGCTGAGAAATGCGCCTTCTCGATCACGAGCGCTTGGGCGGCAGCGCTCGCCTTGGCGATATCCGCCACGGTGTGGCCGAGGCCTTGCGGATACTGCTCGGTGACGAGCACGGGGATGCTGAGTTCCGCCGCGGCGGCGAGGAGGGTTCGGGTGTTGCGGATGGTGCGGGCGGGCGCCTGCATGGCGGGCACCAGCCGTTCCTGCATGTCGATCACGATCAGGCTCGACGTCTCGGCAGCGATCAGCATCGCGAGGGCCTCCGTTCGGGATGGCAGGAGAATGCGGCAGAAGGGACCGGCTTCAAGCCTAAACGCGCCAGGCCGCCCCCGCCGGGGCCACGCGCGCGATCCGGCCGTCAGCTC
>JBCCLX010000526.1:0-2548 GCA_039026635.1 Pseudomonadota bacterium | reverse complement strand
TCTCAGTGCTCGACTTCATGAAGCGCACGACGCTGACCCGCGCCTCCGCCGCTGGCCTTGCCGCCATCGGGCCCGCCGCCGCGCGCCTTGCCGAGGCCGAGAGCCTGGAGGCTCATGGCCTGTCGATCACCGACCGCCTTGGCGAGACCGCCACGACCGGGAGCGCCGCTGAATGACCGAGTTTGCCGAGAGCGATCGCTTGGCCGAGGTGCGCCTCTTGGAGGAGAAACCGCGAGCCCGCACGCCGGAGATCCAGCAGGAACTCGATGTCGCCCTCTTCGATCTGATGGAGGACAACCGCTTCCGTCCAGCAAGCCTCGAACCCGGCGCCGGCGGTCCCTTCACGCTCGGCATCGGCATGGCAGAGCGGCTGCTGCGCCTCGAAGTGCGCGACAAGGGCAGCACGGAGGCGGCAGCCCTGCATCTCTCGCTCGGGCCCATGCGCGGGATCATCAAGGACTATTTCGCGATCTGCGAGAGCTATTTCGATGCGGTGAAAACGCTGCCCGCCTCCAAGATCGAAGCCATCGACATGGGCCGGCGCGGCATCCATGACGAGGGCGCGCGGCTGCTCGCGGAACGCCTGGAAGGCAAGCTGCTGACCGACCACGACACGGCGCGGCGTCTCTTCACCGTCATCTGCGCGCTGCAGTTCCGGGGTTGAGCCGGGCGTGGCCGCCGCACTGGACACCCCTGCCCCGCGGCCCTTGCCGGGCGCCGTGCTGTTCTGCTGCAATCACAACGCCATCCGCTCGCCCTTCGCCGAGGCCCTGATGAAGCGCCTCCACGGCCGACGCGTCTTCGTTCAATCCTGCGGCGTGCGTGAACAGGACGACCCGGATCCCTTCATGGTCTCGGTCGCCTCGGAGATGGGCCTCGACATGAGCCGCCATCGCCCGCGCAGCTTCCAAGACATGGAGAGCTGGGGCGATGACATCACGAGTTACGACCTGATCGTCGCCCTCTCACCCGCGGCCCAGCGCCAGGCGCTGGAGCGGACACGGACCTCCTCCGTCGAGATCGAATACTGGCCGACCCTCGACCCCTCAGGCATCGGCGAGAGCCGGGCGCAGAAGCTGGATGCCTATCGTCAAACCCGCGATCAGATCGACGCTATGTTGCGTCGCGCCTTTCCGGAATGACGCGCTCCTGGGGTCGCCCTGCCATCTTCGCTTGAATTTCGCGCTATTGCGGGTCATATCGCGCCATCTCCCGCAACAGCGCCAAGGAAACGCATGTCCAAGGAAGAGACCCTCGAGTTCCCCGGCGTCGTCGTCGAGCTCCTGCCGAACGCGACTTTTCGGGTGAAGCTCGAGAACGATCACGAGATCATCGCGCATACCGCCGGCAAAATGCGCAAGAACCGCATCCGCGTGCTGGCCGGCGACAAGGTCCAGGTCGAGATGACGCCCTATGACCTGACCAAGGGCCGCATCACCTATCGCTTCAAGTGAGCCGGCGGCCGTGAGCGCGGCCCTCGCCGTGCCTGCTGCCCCTGCGGGCGCTCCCGTGCCGCGCCTGGTCCTCGGCTCAGCCTCGCCGCGACGACGCGATCTGCTGGCTCAGATCGGCGTCCTGCCCGACGCGATCACCCCTGCCGACATCGACGAGACGCCGCTGAAGGGTGAGCTGCCACGCCGCTATGCCGAACGCATCGCACGGGAGAAGGCCCTGGCGCTGTCCACGAGCGGGCCGGACACCCTGGTGCTGACGGCCGATACCGTCGTCTCCGCCGGGCGTCGGATCTTGGGCAAGCCGGTCGATGAGCGGGAGGCGGCGGGCTTCTTGCGCCTCCTCGGCGGGCGGCGCCATCGGGTCACCACGGCGGTTTGCCTGGCTGGCCCCGGCTTCCGCCGGGAACGGCTGGTGGAAACGCGAGTCAAGATGAAGCGCCTCTCAGAGGAGGAGATCGCGGCCTATCTGGCCTCCGGCGAATGGCAAGGCAAGGCGGGCGGCTATGCGATCCAGGGCATCGGAGCCGTCTTCGTGCCGGAGATCATCGGCAGCTACACCAGTGTCGTCGGCCTGCCCCTGACGGAGACGGCCAATCTCCTGCGCGGTGCGGGCTACCCGGTCAGCCTCGCCGGAGCGCCGGCATGAAGGGGCGCGTGGTCGCCATCGACACGGCACCGGACGGACGCACAGGCGCGGCGCTGATCATCGACGGGCGGCTCGAAGACCTGTTGATCGACCCCGGTGACGACACGCCCCAGCCCGAGGGCATCTTTCGCGCCCAGGTGGGGCGCAAAGCCGGGAACACGGGCTGGTTCGTCGATCTTGGCGAGGGGGGTCAGGGGTATTTGCGCGAGAACAAGGGCGTCTCCGCGGGCCGGCGGCTGCTCGTGCAGGTGCAAGGATCGGCGGAAGCGGGCAAGGCCGTGCCCGTCACTGCGCGCCTGCTCTTCAAATCACGCACCGCGATCTTCACCCCCGGCAATCCGGGCCTCAACATCTCGCGCCAGATCCGTGACGAGGACGAACGCGCGCGCCTCCTGGCCGTGGCCGAGGCCGTGGTGAAGGAGGGGGGAGCGACCGCGGATGGCGAGGC
>JBCCLX010000525.1:0-2565 GCA_039026635.1 Pseudomonadota bacterium | reverse complement strand
GGCGCCCTGCTCGTCATGGACAGCTTGGAAGAGGCCACACGTCTTGGATGGCACCGTGTCTTGCTTGTTGGAGACGAGCCGTACTACAGACGCTTCGGATTTCGGCGCGCGCTCGCAGTCGGGCTCGACTTTCCTCGCCCCATCAATTTTGACCGCTTGCTTGCGCGCGAATTGGTGCCGAAGGCGATGGCTGACGTCACTGGAACCGTCGTGAAGTGGGTCGAAGCGAATTGATTTGAGTCAGCTCGGCACTTTAAGGGGATGCAGAAATTCTGACAATTTTTCTAACTCTCTATTGCCCAGTGCCGGTTGAAAGGATATTTGAGTGTAATCTTCTGATCGCTCAGGCAAGAGCGGCAGATGAGGAGAGAAGTATCTTTCACCGCCGAAGCAGGATCGGTGGAAAAGGCCAGAAATCGAGTGGAGAGGCACTGTTATGGCTACGCAAGATAATGACCACAGCGAAATCCTTGCGCTGACCTCGGACATCGTGGCCGCGCATGTGTCGCATAATCCCGTCCCGACGGCAGAACTTCCGAACCTGATTGAGAGCGTTTACGAAACGCTGTCGCGCCTAGGCACGCCTGCGCCCGAGCCGGAAGTCGAACTCAAGCCGGCGGTACCGATTAAGAAGTCGATTACAGACGACCACATCATCTGCCTTGAGGATGGCAAGAAGCTCAAGATGCTGAAGCGCCACCTCAAGACGGCCTATGACATGACGCCGGAGGAATACCGCGCGAAATGGGGCCTGCCCGCGGACTACCCGATGGTCGCCCCCTCCTATGCCGCCAAGCGCCAGGAGCTCGCTAAGAAGATCGGCCTCGGCCGCAAGCGCGCGGGCTAATCCGGTACCGCAAAACCGCGCTGCGCCCCGTCAGCGGGGCGCGCGCCCAATCAGGGGCTTTCGCCCCCGAGCTCTCGCCGGCAAGGCGTGAGCCGGCAGGCCCTTGACGGACGCCTGCCCGCGTCGCAGGGACGGGGATCGCGATCAGCGGAGCCCGTGATGACGCAGCAAACAGCCAAGCCTTCGACCGATCGGATCGTCGCGACGGGACCGGTGCCGAGCACGTCCTCAGGCACGCAGCGCAAGCGCGCCTTCATCAAGTCCTACGGCTGCCAAATGAACGTCTACGACAGCGAGCGCATGGCCGCCGCGCTGACTGCCGAAGGCTATGAGATCGCCGACGGGCCCGAAGGCACCGACCTCGTCGTCCTCAACACCTGCCACATCCGCGAGAAAGCCGCCGAAAAAGTCTACTCCGAGCTTGGCCGCCTCAAACCCCTTCGGGAGGCCCGCGCGGCGGAGGGCGGCAAGCTCACGCTCGCCGTCGCCGGCTGCGTCGCCCAGGCCGAAGGCGCCGAGATCATCGCCCGCCAGCCCGCCGTGGATGTCGTCGTCGGCCCCCAAGCCTATCACCGACTGCCCGCCATGGTGCGCGCGGCCGAAGCCGGTACACGCTCCGTCGACACCGACTTCCCGGCCGAGGACAAATTCGATCATCTGGCGCCCGACACTCGGGCCAACCGCAATCCCTCGGCCTTTCTCACCGTCCAGGAAGGCTGCGACAAGTTCTGCACCTTCTGCGTCGTCCCCTACACCCGCGGCGCCGAGGTCTCGCGCCCGGCCGCCCGCATCATCGCCGAGGCCGAGGCGCTCGTCGCCCGCGGCGTGCGTGAGATCACGCTCCTCGGCCAGAACGTCAACGCCTGGCACGGGACGCCTGAACCGGGCATGGGCGCGGGGCTTGGCGGTCTGATCCGCCGCCTCGCGCGCATCGAGGGGCTCGCGCGCATCCGCTACACCACCTCGCACCCGCGCGACATGGATGAGGGGCTGATTGCAGCCCATGGCGAGGAAGCCAAGCTCATGCCCTATCTGCATCTGCCTGTGCAGGCCGGCGCAGATCGTATCCTGCAGGCCATGAACCGCGGGCACACGGCCGCCTCCTACATCGATCTCGTGGCCAAGATCAGGGCCGCACGGCCGGATCTGGCGCTCTCCGGCGATTTCATCGTTGGTTTTCCGGGAGAGACCGACGCGGAGTTCGAGGACACGCTCGCCCTCGTCCGCGAGATCACCTATGCGCAGGCCTATTCGTTCAAATACTCCCCCCGCCCGGGCACTCCGGCCGCCACCCGCGAGGATCAGGTGTCCGAGGCGGTGAAGAGCGACCGGCTGACCCGCCTCCAAGCGCTCCTAGCCGAGCAGCAGAGCGCCTTCCAGCGCTCCAAGATCGGCCAGCGCATGGCCGTGCTGCTGGAAAAACCGGGGCGCCACGCGGGCCAGATGGTCGGCCGCTCCCCCTGGCTGCAACCTGTGCACCTCGCCGCAACGCCGGAGCAAAAGGGGCAGATCCTCACGGTCGAGATCACGGGCGCCGGCTCCAATTCCCTCTCCGCCATCGCCGTCTGAGCCAGGACCCCAATCCAGCGCCCCAGTCCAAAACGCCCCGATCCAGCGCCCACCCCCGACCACAACCACGCCAAGGACCAAGCCATCACCCTCCCGCATCAGCCCCGCCGGGGCCACGCGCGCGATCCGGTCGGCGGCGGGGGTGGGCG
>JBCCLX010000524.1:0-2566 GCA_039026635.1 Pseudomonadota bacterium | reverse complement strand
GGCCCGCGCCTTCTTCGATGCCGTGCTGCCGGTCATCGGGGGTCAGATGATCGCCGAGTACATGCCGCATGCCTTTTGCTACGGGCTGCGGGGCGGTGGGCGGATCTGGGTGCTGTCGCCTTTCAATGGTGAGACCGCCACGGTCGGGAACGGCAACATGGTAGGGCTTCTCTGCGAGAGCGAAGCGGAGGTCGATGCGGCCCATCAAGCGGCGCTGGATCATGGCGCTGTCGATGAGGGCAAACCCGGCCCGCGGCCACTTTACGGGCCCGATTTCTATGGTGCCTATGTTCGGGATCTGGACGGCAACAAGATCAGCTTCGTCATCTTCGGGGAGGCGAGCGCATCTTGATCGGTGCTGCCCACTCGGTGAGAGTGGGCGCCAGGATGCGGTTGGCTGCCTGTCATCTGTCGGCGGCCGATGGCTCTCAAGCGGGATCGTCCGGCTCTGCCGCGCGCCCTGTCCCGATTGACGCCAGGATGACCTGTCAATAGCGTGACGCCTCAACCGAAAGGACTGCATCACGCCATGGCGCACCGCATCGTATCCGTGATTGTAAGGCGACCGACGCCGTAGCCGATAGCCGCTACGGAGTGTCATGCGCCCCCGAGCTTTCGCCGGGGGCTTTTTTGTCCCGACGCCCTTTCGAGATCACCCGCGATGCGCGCCGCCACATCACCGCCAAGCCTCGTCACGCTCGTTCTTCTCACGGCGCTTTCGACGCTCACACTCAACATGTTCCTCCCCTCGCTTGCGGGGATGGCAGAGGATTTCGAGGCGCCTTACGCGACGGTGAGCCTCGCCGTGGCAGGCTATCTCGCCGTCACCGCGGTCGTGCAGCTCATCGTGGGGCCTCTCTCGGATCGACTGGGCCGACGCCCCGTCCTGCTGGCGGGCACAGCGATCTTCACGCTCGCCTCCCTGGCCTGCGCTCTGGCCCAGGATGTCTGGGTCTTCCTGGCGTTTCGCATGCTGCAGGCCGCCATCGCGTCGGGCTATGCGCTGTCCCTCGCCATCGTGCGGGACACGACGCCGGCACGCCAGGCCGCGGGGGTGATTGGCTCGATCAGCATGGCCATGGCCTTGGCGCCGATGCTGGGGCCCATGCTCGGCGGTCTGCTCGACACTGTCCTCGGTTGGCGCGCGACCTTCTGGTTCTATGGCGCTGCCGGAGCGGTCTTGTTCGCGCTCTGCTGGGTCGACCTTGGGGAGACGCGGAAACCGCCTGCCGATACCGAAGCTGCCAAAGGGCAGGGGCTCCGCAGTCTCGCAAGCGCCGCCGCCTTCTGGGCGCCCGCGCTCTGTACGGCCCTTTCCACAGGCGCCTTCTACATCTTCCTCGCGGGCGCGCCGCTTGTGGCGCAGGCCGTTTTCGACGTGACGACCGCGGTGCTCGGCTTCTACATCGGCAGCATCACGCTGGGTTTTCTAACCGGAAGCTTCCTCGCCAGCCGGTTGGCGCCGCGCTACCGCCTTTCCACAATGATGCTCGCCGGTCGGATCATGGCCTGCACGGGGCTGTCCTTGGGTCTCGGGCTCGCCCTTATCGGCATCGTGAGCCCGTTGTCGTTCTTCGGCGCCACCGTCTTCGTCGGGCTGGGCAATGGCATCACGATGCCGAGCAGTAATGCGGCTGCGATGTCCGCCATGCCCCGCCTTGCGGGCACCGCCGCGGGGCTGAGCGGGGCGCTCACCGTCGGTAGCGGTGCAGCCCTCACCTCGCTTGCCGGCATCATCCTCACGCAGACCAGCGCCCCCGAAACCCTCCTTACTCTGATGCTGGGAGCATCGCTCGCAGGTCTTGCCGCCGCGCTCTGGACCCGACGTCTTGAGAGCATCGCGGATCGGGCAGATCGATCAGAGAGCCTCGCATAGAGTGCGCGGTTCAAGGCTGCTCTGCAGCAGCGCGGGCGGTCCTAGCACCGTCTATCCCTCGATCGCCTTGCGATCACGGATACGAGGCGGCGATCGGGTCGTCGTGCCGCGCAGCCAATCCAGCCACGCGCGACGCTGCCTTAGCGGCCGAGCCCGTCCCCGACGACCATGAACGGGCCCCAATAGCTCGGGTGTTGCCGGCGGGGGGAGGCCGACGGGTCATCCAGGATCGTCAGCATCGCGCTGCGGATGGCATCGGCTCTGGAAAGCCCGGGCACCTCGTCGAGGAGGGCAAAGCTCTTTGTCGTCAGCTCCACGGCGGCATCGGAATAGACGGGCCAGTGGGACGCCAAGATGCTGCGCGCGCCGGCCAGGAAGAACGCGCTCGCCATGCCGGACAGGCCTTCATCGCCGAGACTGTCCCCCGACGCCGTGTTGCAGGCCGATAGGATGACGAAGTCGGCATCGAGGTCGAGATCCGCGATCTCGGCTGTGGTCAGAAGCCCGTCATCCCGCGCGGTCGGCACCGAGGGCGGGGTCAACACAAGGCCCGAGTCGTTCACCCCGATCTCGCCCGCCACGAGGCCATGGGTGGCGAAGCTCACCACCGCATAGTCCCGCAGGGCGCCACTCTCGCTCAATGTCTTAACGGCGGTCTCGGAGGCGGCGTCCTGGATCAGAAGGGTCGCG
>JBCCLX010000523.1:0-2571 GCA_039026635.1 Pseudomonadota bacterium | reverse complement strand
GGGCTCTGAGCGTCTGACGGCGACCTGGATCCCGCTCGGGGATTGCCCTAGCAAAATGGGGGGGCTCGCCGTGCTCAGGGGCTCGCATAAGTTCGGGGTCATGCCCGTGTCAGCCCATCTTGGTGCCGGCAATCGACAGGCAAGGCTCCCGTCGGAGATGGCGGGGCTGGACTGGGTCTCGACCGATTTCCGCACAGGTGACGTCCTGGTTTTCGGCGCGCTCACGGTCCATGCCGCGCGGGTCAATGCCCATGCGGAGAGAATGCGCCTCTCCGTCGATTTCCGGTTCCAACCCGAGGGTGATCCGTTGACGCCCCTCTGTCTTGAGCCCCATTTCAAGCGCTTCTCCTGGGAGGAGATTTATGGGGGCTGGTCGGGCGTCGCACCGCGATACTACTGGCGCGAGAAGCGGTTCGATCTCGTAGATTTCGATGCCGCCGTGCATGCCATCGACGAGACCGAGTTCAACAAAGCCTACAAGCAGACCAATGTCTACAACCGTCTGCGCAAGAAGCGCTTTGAGAAGAAGCTGCGGGCGCGTCAGGAACAGGCCTGAGCGACGTGCGGCAGTGCCGTCACCGGCCGTCCTGCCGAGGCCCCCTGCCGGCTAACGACGGGTCGGGAAGATGCCGAGACCTTGGAGCCGGCCGATATTGGCGTGAAACCGCCAGTAGTCGAAGAGCACCATGGCGATCAGCAGCCGCCGTATCGCCTTGACCCGCTTCTCCCGGAAATCGACGTCGATGTTGTACTTTCGCGCGAGATAGCGGGTGGAGAGCAGCGTGTGACGGCTCTGCTCACGCAGCTCCTGGGGTGAGCACGCGCTCAGCGCCTTCTTCTCATGCGCCACGACCACGTTGGGCATCAGATGAAGCCGGTAGCCGGCGTGGCGCAGACGCATGCAGAGGTCATCATCCTCGAGGTAGAGAAAGATCCGCTCGTCAAAGCCGCCTATGGCGCGGAACTGGTCCGTGCGTACTAGGAGGGCTGCGCCCGAGAGGAAACCGACGTCATGCGTTTCCTTCGGGATCTCATTAAAGCTGTGGGGCCGATCGAGGGCCAACACCGAGTCCCGGCGCGGCAGCTGCACTTGCCCACCGCGCGAGAGAAGGGGCGCCACGGCCGCCACAGAGGGATTGGCCGCGAGATGGGCGACGAGACGCTCGAGGCTGCCCGGTGAGAGGCGGGCGTCCGGGTTTAGAAAGAGCGTGTAGCGCGTGCGCACCGACGTGACGCCCAGATTGCACCCTGCCCCGAAGCCGACGTTGCGCTCGTTGGCGATCACGGTCGCGCCCGTGGCGCTCGCCTTCTCGGACGACAGGTCGGGGCTCGCATTGTCGACGACGATCACGCGAACGCCTGGGGGCACCGATGAAAGCGCGCCAGGGATGACGGTTTCGCTGCGATAGGCAACGATGACGACGGTGACGAGCTCCCCGAGCCGTCGCCCCCGCGCCCCCGCGTCCACCGGCCAAGGTGCTGCGCGCTCAAGCGGCGACGCTCTCTCGGGCACCTCTGAAACAGCTCTTCTCATTACGCTCCACCGCGCTTCATCGCGCACCCGACGTCACGAGCGGAAGCTGCCCAAAAGGCAACATCGTCGGGAAAAGGGACTTCTAGACGCGACTGTGTCCTCTTCTGGGAAAAGAGACGGTTTGCGTCCGTGAGTTCGGCTTGGGGTGGTGCAGTGAAGCACATACCGCTGGCGTAGTCTTTGATTCAGCAATCCTCGTGAAGGTCAGAACATTAATCTGTCGCCAAGCCAAGACAATAGCGTCGCGCAAGCCTGTGGAGGGCGCGATTGTCTGCCAAGAGCCTCACCCTTTAGTCAGGATCTCTTCGGCTGACGGGCGGCGTAAGGCGGGCGAGATCGAAACGGCGCAGCGAGCAGCCTAAGCGATCATTTCGGATAACCCTGATATGGCTATCCCCAGGCCCGGTCTCGACATGGCCGGAGCGATCGGCGATGTGTGGGGCGCTTTGGCGCAAGCGGGTCGACAGCACGCCCGGCCATTGCATCAGGGACGGGGGGCAGAAAGGTGCGCAGCGGCCAATGGGGCTCGTAAAATCTTTGAGACGCCGAGCGGCACTCAGCAGCGGTGAGAATCTTGTCGACTCCGTAGGGATCTTCTTCGCCTCGAAAGAGCGCCGCCGCGCCATCGAGATCGAGAAGTATGGGCCAAGCCGCCAACCCCTGCCCGCTGCCGCCGCGGCCATTGGGCTCTCGGGCAAGATGCCCTGTGCCGACTATCTCGATGCCGGCTGGTACAGCGCTGTCCACAACCTCGGCAAACCGAACGCGGCGGCGGGCCATTACATCAGTCACGGCCTCGATCACGCCCTGGCGCCCTGTAAGGAGATGGCCGGTCGCGATGGGAAACAGCTCGCGCCCTGGGCCGCGGAGCTTCTCGTGCGCCAGGGCGTGCCCGTGGGCGCCAGCGCGACCTCGGCGCTCTCCCCGGAAGACGACCGCGCCATCCGCCCCTTCTCGATCCGCAACGCCGGCCGCAAGAAGATCGCGGTCGTCACGGCCGTCTTCGGCGGCTTCGATCGTCTGATGCCCATCGACCG
>JBCCLX010000522.1:0-2578 GCA_039026635.1 Pseudomonadota bacterium | reverse complement strand
CGCGCGGTCAAGCGTCAGAACGCGACCTTCTACAGTCGCCGTCACCGGGCCGGGCAGTCGCGGCATCGCCGCCCGTTCGGTCGCCCCCTTGGCGAGGGCAAATCCGGTGGCCAGGGCCAAGAGAGCGAGCGTCAGCGTGCGCCCGGTCATGGCGGCGCGGACAGCGGGGATGGCGAGGAGAAGGAGCGGGAGGAGCGGTCCCGCCATCGTCCAAGCCGCTGGCTCCTCGGGAAGCGCGAAATAGGCCCGGATCCCGATCGCCATCCCCGCCGGCCACCAGAGGATGGCACGCCGAAGCTCTCGCTCGAGAAGCTGCTCTCCGAGGGTCGCCAAGGATCGGCGGAGCCATGCGGCCCTCTTCTCGCCATCTGAGCCAGCCGCCCTGCGCCCGAGCGCGCCGAAGACGGCATGAGAGAGAGGGGCCGAGGTGGCGGGCACGGAGCACTCCGGCAGAGGAGACAAACATGTCCCACACCCTGGCCCGCCCGGCATTAAGACTGCCTTAACGATGATCCGACCGCCCGCGGCGGCGCTGCGCGGTTGCCGCTCCGGCCGTGATCGGGCATGAGCGCCGCGAGCCCGCGATCCATCGGCCGACCGAGGAAAGACATGACCGTCGTCACCCGCTTCGCCCCCTCGCCCACCGGCTTCCTGCATATCGGCGGCGCGCGCACCGCGCTCTTCAACTGGGCCTTCGCGCGCCACCATGGCGGCCAATTCCTGCTGCGCATCGAGGACACCGATCGCGCACGCTCAACGCCAGAGGCCACGGAAGCGATATTCGAGGGCATGCGCTGGCTCGGCCTCGATTGGGATGGCGAGGCGGTCTCCCAGGCCAGCCGTGAGACGCGCCACGCCGAGATCGGCGCCGACATGCTCGCCAACGGCACAGCCTACAAATGCTGGTCCACCAAGGAGGAGATCGACGCCTTTCGCGCGCAGGCAAAGGCGGAGAAGCGCCCGCCCCTCTTCCTCTCGCCCTGGCGCGACGCCGACGCCGACGCCATCGCCGCACAGGACGCCGCAGGCGAGCCCTACGTCATCCGCCTCAAGGCGCCACGCGAGGGCCAGGTCGTGGTGGAGGACGCGGTGCAGGGAACCGTGACCTGGGAGGCCGCCCAGCTCGACGATCTGATCCTGCTCCGCTCCGACGGCACGCCCGTCTACATGCTCGCCGTGGTGGTGGACGACCACGATATGGGCGTGACCCATGTGATCCGGGGCGACGACCATCTGACCAATGCGGCCCGCCAGTCGCTGATCTATCGCGCACTCGGCTGGGACGTGCCGGTCTTCGCGCATATCCCGCTGATCCACGGGCCGGATGGCGCCAAGCTCTCGAAGCGCCACGGCGCGCTCGGCGTCGATGCCTATCGCGACATGGGCTATGTGCCGGAGGGGATGCGCAACTACCTCGCCCGTCTCGGCTGGTCCCACGGCGACGACGAGGTCTTCACGACCGAAGAGCTCATGGACTGGTTCAATCTGGAGGCCATCGGCAAGGGCGCTGCCCGCTTCGACTTCGCCAAACTGGCCAATATCAACGGCCATCACATCCGCTCGATGCCGGAGGATCGACTGGCTGCGCTGCTCTTCGATTTTGCTGCAGCGCAAGATCACGCGCTCGACGCGGCGACACGCGACATGTTGACCGAGGCGCTGCCCGGCCTGCGAGAACGCGCCAAGACACTCACGGAACTTGTTGATCTTGCTTACTATATTCTAGCAACACGCCCGCTCGAACCGGACGAAAAGGCCGCAAAAGCCCTAGCAGGAGACGCGCCAAAACTGCTCGCACGTTTGACCCCGCACCTGCACGCTGCTACTCCGTGGAAACCGAGCCCATTGGAAGATGCGGTGCGCCGCTTCGCAGAGAACGAAGGCCTCAAGCTCGGCAAAGTCGCTCAACCGCTCCGCGCCGCGCTCACCGGCCGGGGGGTGAGCCCAGGGGTTTTTGACGTGATGGTCACCCTGGGGCGCGACGAGGCGCTGGCCCGCATCGCCGACGTTACCGGCGGCTGAGCGGCTGCCGCGCGCGAGAATTTACGCTTGGGCCACGCCCAGGCAGCGATGATGTGGGCGCCTTCATGCCCGCGGCAGACTGGGGGGCCAGCGCGCGCCCCGAACCGACCTGGACCGACAAGGGGAGAACCATGCCGGATACCGCCACCCGCACCGCCCAGCTGAGCTTCGATGGCAAGACCGTCGATCTGCCCGTCTACGACGCCGTGCACGGGCCTTCCGTGCTCGATATCCGCCGGCTCTATGCCGAGCTCGGCGTCTTCACCTACGATCCGGGCTTCACCTCGACCGGCTCCTGCGAGAGCACGATCACCTATATCGACGGCGACAAGGGTGAGCTGCTCTATCGCGGCTATCCCATCGACCAGCTGGCCGAGAAGAGCCACTTCCTCGAGGTCTGCTATCTGCTGCTTTACGGCGAGCTGCCCTCGGCACAGCAGATGACGGATTTCGAAGCGCGGGTGACCAAGCACACCATGCTGCACGAGCAGATGGTGAACTTCTTCCGCGGCTTCCGTCGTGACGCGCATCCGATGGCGATCATGTGCGGCGTCGT
>JBCCLX010000521.1:0-2580 GCA_039026635.1 Pseudomonadota bacterium | reverse complement strand
TACGCCGGGCGGTTGCGCGGCCTATGGTGGGCGCCTGAGGTTCCTGCTGAGCGGGCTCGTGGAGACGGTGTTCTCCATGCTGATGGCGCCGGTCATCGCAGTTCATGTCAGCATCTTCGTCGTCGGCCTCCTCTTCGGGCGATCGATCCGCTGGGGCGGGCAGAACCGGGACGCGCGTGCTGTCACCTGGGGCGAAGCGCTGGCCGCCTTCTGGCCGCAGACGATCTTCGGGCTCGCGATCCTGGCGGCTATTCTGTTCAGCGTCGGCGCCGATGCCGTTGTCTGGGCCGCGCCGCTGGTGGTGGGGCTCGCGCTCTCGATCCCGGTGGCGGTGCTCACGGCGAGCCCGCGGCTCGGGCGCTGGGCCTCCCGCGTCGGTCTTGCCGCGATCCCGGAAGAGCTGACGCCGGGCGCCTCGCTCCGCCGCCTCGCCGAGCGGGGCGATGCGGGCGTGCCGGAGGCTGTGGCTGCCTGAAGCCGACGCCCACGGTCTCGGGCGCGACACTGCCGACAGTTCGGCCCCTGGCGCCGCTTGACGGCGGCGTCTCTTCCCTGTGATCACGGTGTCGCAGCGGCGATGTCGCCGCGCGCGGTCGCTCGGCCCGCCGTTTCATGCCCGTCTCACGCTCCAGGGGAGAAGCCCATGTCCCTCGCCCACCCCTATCTCCTGTTCCTCGGCGACGCGCCGGACCCGCTGTCGGCCAAGGTGGCCCAGGGCATCCGCGATTGGCGGCCCGATGCGAGCGTCGGACAACTGCGGATGTCGGGCTGTAATGCGGATATGCGTCTGCCCGATATGACGGTGGCCGAGGCGGCTGCTGCTGGCGCCAAGACGCTGGTGATCGGGGTGGCCAACCGGGGCGGTGTGATCTCGGAAAGCTGGCAGTCCGTCCTCGTCGAGGCGATGGAAGCGGGCATGGATATCGCGGCTGGCCTGCATACGCTCCTTCGTGATCAACCAGCGCTGGTCGAGGCTGCAGCGCGTACGGGTCGGACGCTCCACGACGTGCGCCTGCCCGATGGCAAGGATCCGATCGGCGATGGCGCCAAGCGGGCGGGCAGGCGGCTGCTCGCCGTCGGCACGGATTGTTCCTGCGGGAAGATGTACACCGCGCTGGCGATGGAGAAGGCGATGTTGGAGGCCGGCATGAAGGCCAGCTTCCGCGCCACGGGCCAGACCGGCATCCTGATCACAGGCGACGGTGTGCCGCTCGATGCCGTGGTGGCCGATTTCATGGGCGGCGCGGTCGAGCGGCTGACGCCGCCGAACGATGACGATCACTGGGATCTGATCGAAGGGCAGGGCTCGCTCTTCCACCCGTCTTACTCCGGCGTGACCATGGCGCTGATCCACGGCGGGCAGCCGGATGCGCTCGTCCTCTGCCATGAGCCGACGCGGACCCACATGCGGGGTCTGCCGCATTACCCCTCGCCCGCGCTCGAGGATCTGGGACCGCTGGTGATGCCGCTGGCCCGCGTGGTGAACCCCGAGGTTCGCATCGTCGGCGCCTCCATCAACACCGCGGCGCTGAGCGAAGAGGAGGCGACCTCCTATCTCGCGAAGATGGAGGAGACGCTGGGGCTGCCCTGTGTCGACCCCTATCGCCAGGGGGCGGCGCGGCTGGTCGAGGCGCTCTGATGCACCTCGAGGTTGAGACCAAGCGCTTTCCGTTGCGCGAGGCCTTCACGATCAGCCGCGGGTCGCGAACGGAGGTGACGGTTGTCGAAGCGCGCTTGATCGACGGCGATGTCATGGGGCGCGGCGAATGCGTGCCCTACAAGCGCTATGGCGAGAGCCCCGAGAGCGTGACGGCCCAGATCGAGGCCCAGGCGGATGCGCTGGTGGAGGGGCTCGATCGCGAGGGGCTGCAGACGATGGCGGCGGGGGCGGCGCGCAATGCGCTCGACCTCGCCTTCTGGGATCTGGAGGCCAAGCGCGCCGGTTGCCGCGTTTGGGACTTGCCGGCCTATGCCGCGCTCGGGGGACAGGCGCCGGAGCCGGTGGTCTCGGTCTATACGCTCTCCATCGACACGCCGGCTGCCATGGAGACGGCGGCTGCGAAGCAGGCGATGCGGCCCGTGCTCAAGGTGAAGCTCGGGGCGGGGCCCGAGGATATGGACAGGATCCGGGCCGTGCGCGCCGGCGCGCCGGCGGCGCGACTGGTGATCGATGCCAATGAGGGATGGAGCCCGGCGGATTATGAGGCGGCAGTCCCGGTGCTGCAGGAGCTCGGCGTCGTGCTGATCGAACAGCCGGTCCCTGAGAGCGAGGATGCGGGGTTGGCGGGGATCGCACATCCCGTGCCGCTCTGTGCCGATGAGAGCTGCCATACCCGCGAGGGGCTCGCCGCGCTGAAAGGGCGCTATGAGGTGATCAACATCAAGCTCGACAAGACCGGTGGGCTGACCGAGGCGCTGCGCCTGCGCGCGGCGGCCGAGGCGATGGGCTTCGGGATCATGGTCGGCTGCATGATGTCCTCGAGCCTCGGCGTCGCGCCGGCGGTCTTGGTGGCGGGGGGCGTGCAACTCGCCGATCTCGACCCGCCGATGCTTCTGGGTGCTGACCGGGCGCCGCCGCTG
>JBCCLX010000520.1:0-2587 GCA_039026635.1 Pseudomonadota bacterium | reverse complement strand
GTGAACCTGGCCTTCGTCGCACAGGCCCTAGTCGGAGGCGGGTCATGATCGCGCTTGATCAAACGCGCACGAAGCGACTTGTCGCCGTCCATGGCTGGTCCGGCACCGTCCTCGGTCTTCTGCTCTATGCGGTCGTGCTCACGGGCGCGATTGCCGTTTTCGCCAATGAGATCGGCACCTGGTCGAAGGGTGGAGAAAATCGGGCGAGCGCCGTCGAGGGACGGCTGCACAAACCGCTCTATGATCTGGCGCGCTCGGTCGACCCATCCTTCCATGAAGAGATCATGATCCGACCGGCGGGCGACCATCGTCTGCGCTTTTCTTTTCAGCGTCATGAGCTGAACGATGAGACCGGACAGATCGAAGACTACGCCAAGGTCTTCTACGTGGATGGCGCGACGGGCGAGACCCTGTCGACCGAAACCGGCTTTCTGAGGGACTTAGGCGGTCGGAACCCTGGCGATGCGCTCGAACGGTTCCTCGTCGATCTGCATGTCCGCCTCTATGTGCCGCAGCCTTGGGGCTTGTTCCTCACGGGGGTTCTCGGGCTTGCGATGATGGTCGCCGCCGTCTCGGGCTTCATGATGCATCGCCATCTGCTGCGCGATCTCTTCACGGCCCCGCGGGAGCGCGGCCTGCTCTCGGACAGGCGCGACCGGCATGTGCTCGCAGCGGCCTGGGGTCTGCCCTTCAGCATCCTGTTGGCCTTCACGGGCGCCTTCTTCAGCTTCGCGATCTCGCTGGGGCTGCCAATCGTGGCCATGGTGGCCTTCGGGGGCGATCAGGAAGCGATCATCGAGAGGGTTCTCGCCGTACCGCAGAGCGAGAACCCCGTCGCAGCGCCGCTCGCCAGCCTCGACTACATCGTGATGGATAGCACCAAGCGCACAGGCAAAGCGCCGGTCCTCATCACTATCGAGAACTACGGCAGGGACGATGCGCGGGTGACGACCAATCACGGTTACGCCCAGGGCGCGCTCTTGCCGATCTCGCTGATGTTCGACGGCCATACGCGCGCCTTCCTTGGTGAGAAGCCGACGCTGGGGACGACGCCCTCTACGGGATCGGCGGCCGTCTCACTGATGGGCCCGCTGCATTTCGGCAATTTCTCGGGGCTCGCCTCCAAGACAGCCTGGTTCGCCTTGGGGCTGGCCATGAGCTTCGTGGTTGCGACCGGCATGCAGCTCTGGGTCAAGCGACGCGCCGAGGATCCGCGCTGGCGACAGTTCGGCACAATCGTTGAGATCACGGTCTGGGGTTTGCCGCTCGCACTTCTGGGCAGCGCGGTCGCCTTCTTCATTATGCTGCCCACTGGGAACACATTGTGGTGGACGCCCTTCGGCTTCTTGCTGGCGGCCGGCGCAGCGATCTGGATCGGTCTGCGCACGGAGAATGTGAGTGGCACCTTCCAGCCCATCATCGCCGCGCTCTGCATCGGTCTGCCCGTTCTGCGCCATCTGACGGGGGGCACGAGCTGGAGCGAAGCCCTGCTTGAGGGGGAGACCACGGTGCTCACGATCGACATCCTGCTGGTGATCGCCGGTCTGGCGCTCCTGCGCTATGGCACCACGCCTCGACGCGTGGCACCCGAGCCCGTGTTGGAGCCGGCGGAATGACGGGTCTGTTGGCATTCCTCGCCCTGGCCGTGTCCACGGCGGCGCTTCTGTACCTCCGAGTGACCGACCCGCGGCGCCGGCGCGTGTTCAACCTCCCCCCGCTCGACCGCGACCGGCCGCTTTTGGCGCAGGCGGCGCTCTGGCTGCCTGCTGTCGGGCTGATCCTGCTCGGCAACCTGGCCGCTCTCGTGATCTGGATGGGTGGGATCGCGGTCATCGGCTGGGCGGTCGCGGCTGCGACACCCAACACGGTGGTGGTCGCACGGGAACGCTTTGATGCGCTCAGAGTGGAGAGCGCCAAGCGATATGTGAGCCTGCGCGCGGGTCTGCGTCTCTGGCTCCGCGTCTTGAGCACGATCCCGGCTCAGCTTCGCGAAGAGGCCGCAACCCCCGGCCAATCGGACCGCATCGCCGCGCTCGAAGCCCGGATTGCGGAGCTTGAAACACTTCTCGCCGGCCGCTCGACCTCCGAAAGCGATGCCGCCAACACTGCTAAGAGCCCACCCCTCGCCATCGCCGGGAGCCGTCCATGAAGGCCTTTGTCGTCCTCGTCATCTCTCTTTTCTTGGGCGGCATCGCTGTCGCCGAGGAGGGGCGTATCAGTGTTGAGCTCAACAAACTCGAGACCGAGGCGGAGAACTGCCAGTCCTACCTCGTCCTGCAGAACGGCACGGCCAACGCCTTCGACCGCCTGGTGCTCGATCTTGTGATGTTCGATGTGGACGGGATCATCGCACGGCGCCTGGCGGTGGACATCGCACCGCTCGATGCGAGCCGGGTCGCGGTCAAGGTCTTCGCCGTACAGGGCTTTGCCTGTGAGAGCATCAGCCGAATGCTGGTCAACGGCGTCTTGGGCTGTGAGGCCGGCGGCGCCGCGCGGGACGACTGCCGACAGCTTCTGGCCGTCTCCTCGCGGTCAGACGTCGATCTGGTCAATTAGGAGCAGCGCGGATGGCCCAAGACACAGATAT
>JBCCLX010000519.1:0-2603 GCA_039026635.1 Pseudomonadota bacterium | reverse complement strand
CTATAAGGTCAGCCGACGCTTCGGCCCCAGCCAGGAGGCCGTGCGCCCGGCCTCGATTCGACGATACTCCGTGATCATCGAATAGTCCTTCCGCGGCCCCGCGACTTCCCAGACAGTGCGCCAGGAATGCTCTGCGAAAGCGTAGCTGACCTTATAGCTGTCCTCGCCGCAGACGTGCTCCGCCATCGGCTCGGTCAGCGGAAAGTCATGAAAGGGCCGACCATCGGTATATCGCACCACGACACGACCAGGCGTCGGGAAGGACCAGATCGAACTGCGATCGGCATGGTAGTCCTGCCCCTTAAAGCGCAGCACCCCGGCCTCGCGGCAGAGAAGCGCATCCTCCTCCTCCATCGGGTCATAGCGCGACTCGCCCCAGAACTCGCCGATCACCCCCTCGGCGACATTCTGAATGATCCGGGTCATCGCCCATTCGCCCCGGAAATAGGCTGCGGTTGCATCGGTCATGATCGTCCTGCTAGCGCTGCGCGGTCCCTATAACAACCCGCCGACCGCCCGGTTACACGGCGGTGCCAACGGAGCCCCGCATGATCCCGCGCTACTCCCGCCCCGAGATGGCCAGCGTCTGGTCGCCCGAGACCAAATACCGCCTCTGGTTCGAGATCGAGGCCCATGCGGCCGATGCCCAGGCCGCCCTTGGTGTCATCCCCAAGGAAGCGGCCGAGGCTGTCTGGACCGCGCGCGATGTGACCTTCGATATCGAGCGCATCGACGCGATCGAGCGCGAAGTGAAGCATGATGTGATCGCCTTCCTCACCCATCTTGCCGAGCATGTGGGGGAGCCGGCCCGCTTCGTCCACCAGGGGATGACCTCTTCTGATGTGCTCGACGCCTGTTTCAATCTCCAACTGGTACGCGCGAGCGACATCCTTCTGACGGATATCGATGCCCTGCTAGAAGCGCTGCGCAATCGCGCCTTCGAGCATAAGGACACGGTCTGCATCGGGCGCAGTCACGGGATCCATGCCGAGCCGCTGACCTTTGGGCTCAAGCTTGCGGGCTATCACGCCGAGTTCCAGCGCGCGCGCCTGCGCCTGCAGGCAGCGAAACAGGAGATCGGCACCTGCGCGATCTCGGGCGCTGTCGGCACCTTCGCCAACATCCACCCGAGCGTTGAGGAGCATGTCGCCCGCGAGCTCGGCCTCGAGCCCGAGCCCGTCTCAACCCAGGTGATCCCGCGCGACCGCCATGCCATGTTCTTCGCCACCCTCGGAGTGATCGCCTCCTCCGTGGAGCGGCTCGCCACCGAGGTCCGGCATCTGCAGCGCACGGAGGTTTTGGAGGCCGAAGAGTATTTCGCGCCCGGGCAAAAGGGCTCCTCCGCGATGCCGCATAAGCGCAACCCGGTGCTGACGGAGAACCTGACCGGTCTCGCTCGTCTCGTGCGCGCCTATGCGATCCCGGCGATGGAAAATGTCGCCCTCTGGCACGAACGGGACATCAGCCACTCCTCCGTGGAGCGCAACATCGGGCCCGACGCCACCGTCACGCTCGATTTCGCGCTTGCCCGGCTCACGGGCGTGGTGCGCAATCTGGTGGTCTATCCCGATGCGATGACGACGAACCTCGAGCGCACCCATGGCCTTGTGCATTCACAACGGATCCTTCTGGCGCTGACCCAGGCTGGGGTGAGCCGCGAGGACGCCTATCGGCTTGTCCAGCGCAACGCCATGCGCGTCTGGCAGGAGGGCGTCGACTTTCAGGCGCAGCTCGAGGGCGATGAGGAGGTGGTCGCAGCGCTTGGGCATGAGGGCATCGCCCAGCACTTCGATTTGGCCTACCACACCGCCCAAGTCGACACGATCTTCACCCGCGTCTTCGGCACAAGCGAGGCCTGAAGCCGTTGACCTGGATCGCCTGGCTCGCGCCAAGACTGGCTGGGCTCTGGGCGGTTGTCATCCTGCTCTGGTACGCGGCGATCATTCTCGTCGTGAATGCACGAGGCTACGATAGCTGGCCCAGCGACTTCACCGTTTTCTGGCATGCAGCACGCCTTGCCCTCGCCGGTGACCCTACCGCGGCTTTCAACCAAGCGTCGATGGCCGATGTCTGGCGCTTCCCTGATGGCACAGACTTACGTGCCGACTGGCTCTACCCGCCGACATGGCTGCTCCTGCTGCTCCCGTTCGGCGCACTGCCCTTCACGCCTGCCCTGATCCTCTATGGGACTTGCAGCGTCTTGGCCCTCTGGCTCGCCACCCGTCCGGCAGCATCCACCTTGCCGGGCGGCGTCTTCCTCGTCCTTGCGTCCCCAGCGGTGCCCCTCGGCGTCCACCTCTCGAACACAACATTGATGATGGCGGCAATACTCGCAGCCGCATTGCTCTTTCTGTCTCGCGACCGCCCCTTACTGACCAGCGCGGCAATTGCCGGCTTTGCAATCAAACCCCAGTTGGCCCTGGCCTTCCCGATAGCTCTGATCGCTTCGCGGAGCTGGCTGATCATCGCGCTGAGCGCCATCTGCACAGCGGCGTTTGCACTGATCGCCACGTTTACGTTCGGCGTCGCGTACTGGGAGCGCTTTCTGGAGAAGCTTGCCGGCAACATCGAGATGCTCGAGGGCTGGGAGGCCATGATGATCT
>JBCCLX010000518.1:0-2605 GCA_039026635.1 Pseudomonadota bacterium | reverse complement strand
CCCAGTCGTTGACGGCGGCGTGCGGAGGATGCTCCGGGCGCCGGTCGGCAGGGTGCCGCAACGACGGCCGGCCCTGCCCATGAAACGGCGCCGATCCCGGCTGCCGCCAAGAGCAGGAGATGCGACAATGATGAACGACGTGAAGGAAGGTGCCCGACTGCTGATGCTGGCCGAGACGGCGGAGAAGCACCTCAAAGAGCACGGCCATGACGTGGCTGTCGCGGCGAACGACGAGCTGACGGCCTTCGACGTGAACCCGGTGGGCGATGGGGAGCGGTTCTGCCGCGTCCAGGCCATCGGGCGTGAGAGCTGGGAGGTTGTCCGCGCCAATGGCGAGACGTTGACCGGCATCGGCAGCGAGCAGACTTTCCTCGTCATGCTGGAGCGTGTGGTCGGCTCGACCCGCTGAGATGATCAGCGCCACCAGGCGGTCGCGATACCGGGAGGGAGGGCGAAGCATGGGGGACGACGGCATGGCTGACCAAAAGGCACCCGTCATCACGCTCGCTGAACAGGCGGGTTTTCCCATGGAGCCTTCAAGGGGCAGCGAACGCTTTGGCGCGCGCGTTGCCCCCCTCGCCAAAACGCTTGGGCTTTCGCGCCTAGGCGCGATGCTCTGCACCATAGAGCCTGGGAGGCGCGCCTTCCCGTTCCACAATCACCTCGCCAATGACGAGCTGTTCCTGATCCTCGAGGGGGCGGGGGAGCTGCGGCTCGGCGATGCTGTGCATGCCATCAAGGGCGGCGACCTGATCGGCTGCCCCAAAGGCGGGCCTGAGACGGCGCATCAGATCGTCAACACGGGCGATGCGCCGCTGCGCTATCTCGGCATCTCGTCCTGGCAGGACCCGGATGTCGTCGAATATCCGGACAGTGGGAAGTTCGCGACCATTGCCATCGCGCCGGGGGCGGACTTTTTCACCGCTCACCTTAACTTCGTCGGCAAGCGCGAAGACGGGCGCGACTATTGGGAGGGTGAGACGTGATCATCACGACGACGAACGGGATCGAGGGCCATCGCATCACCGCCTATCGCGGGATCGTGGTGGGCGAGGCGATCATGGGTGCCAACATCTTTCGCGATTTCTTTGCCCAAATCACCGATGTGGTGGGCGGGCGCTCGGGCGCCTACGAATCGAAGCTGCAGGACGCGCGCGAGACGGCGCTGCGGGAGCTGCAGGAGCGCGCGACGGCTGCGGGCGGCAATGCCGTGGTGGGCGTCGACCTCGATTACGAGATCATCGGCGAGTCGATGCTGATGGTCTCCGCCAGCGGCACCGCTGTGACGGCTGAACGCGCCTAACCACGTTACGGTTTCAACCTTATGGAAGGACTTGGTTGCTAGTCCGTTGCACCAGGTACCGCCGACGAGGCGGAGATTGGCGCGGAGGACAAGCATGATCACGCTCGACGGCACATCCGGGGATGGGCCCCGGACGGTTTCGGACCATATCGCAACCATACTGGATGACGCGGTCACCCGGGTCGATGCGATGGAGGCGGATCCGGCCCTGCGGGAGGCCATGGGACGGGCGACTGTGCGCCTCTTTGCGGCGGCGATGATGTCCGTGTTCGACCTGCCGCGCGGCGTGATCGCGGATGAGGTCCTGGGCGTGGGCGCTGAGCTTTGGGTGCGCAAGGGCGAGGGCGCGACGGGCGAGGCGGCGATGCAGTCGGCACTAGAGACGGTCTTTCCGGCGGATCTGGCTGAGGAGATGCCGCTCGAAGAGCCGGCCGAAGCATCGGCGGAGGAAGCAGAGGCCGAGGCGGAACAGGATGCCGACTTCCTGGCCGCCGATCAGATGGAAGACGGGCCAGAAGAGCCGCTCGATGCGGGTGAGACGACCATGGCGGCGGATGAAGCCGCCGAAACAGACGCTGACGCAGACGAAAACACAGAAGAAGACCGGGTAACCGCCGAAGCCGCGGACCCTGACGCAGGACGAGGAGACGACGATGCTGGAGATCCGGAACCTGAAGGTGAGCCTCGAGGAGGAGGACAAGCAGATCCTGAAGGGGGTCAACCTGACGGTGGAAGCGGGGAAGGTGCACGCGATCATGGGCCCGAACGGCTCGGGCAAGTCGACACTGTCCTACGTGTTGGCGGGTCGCGAGGGCTACGAGGTCTCTGACGGCAGCGTCACCCTTGATGGCGAGGATATGCTGGAGATGGAGCCAGAGGAGCGCGCCGCCGCGGGCGTGTTCCTGGCCTTCCAATATCCGGTCGAGATCCCCGGTGTGAACAACATGACGTTCCTGCGCACGGCGCTGAATGCGCAGCGCAAGGCTCGCGGCGAAGAGGAGATGGGCGCGCCCGAGTTCCTCAAGTTCGTCCGGGAGAAGGCCGCCTCGCTCGAGATCAACGCCGAGATGCTCAAGCGCTCGCTCAATGTCGGCTTCTCCGGCGGTGAAAAGAAGCGCAACGAGGTGCTGCAGATGTCGGTGTTGGAGCCGAAGCTCTGCATCCTGGATGAAACCGACTCAGGCCTCGATGTCGACGCCATGCGCCTGGTCGCCGAGGGGGTGAACAAACTGCGCAGCCCTGACCGCGGCTTCCTGGTGATCACGCATTACCAGCGCCTGCTCGATCACATTAAGCCCGATG
>JBCCLX010000517.1:0-2616 GCA_039026635.1 Pseudomonadota bacterium | reverse complement strand
GCGCGCCGAGGACGTTGCCGCCGCAACGGCCGCACTCCTCGCCGATCCCCTGCCCCTCAGCGACAGACCGGCCGCAGAATGAGCGGGTTCACCCATTTCGACGCCGAGGGCCGGGCTCAGATGGTCGATGTCGGCGATAAGCCCGCGACCAAGCGTCGGGCCACCGCTGTGGGCGCGGTGCGTATGGCGCCCGAGACGCTGACGATGATCGTCGAGGGTCGGGCCAAGAAAGGCGATGTGCTCTCCGTTGCACGGCTGGCCGGCATCATGGCCGCGAAGCGGACCTCCGATCTGATCCCCCTTTGCCATCCGCTCATGCTCACCAAAGTGGCCGTCGATCTGCGCCCGGCGCCCCCCGATCGCGTGGAGATCGAGGCCACGGTGGAGCTGACGGGCCAGACCGGCGTGGAGATGGAGGCGCTGACGGCCGTCAGCGTCGCGGGCCTCACGGTCTATGACATGGTCAAGGCAGTCGACCGCGGCATGGTGATCGAGGCCGTCCGCCTGATCGAGAAATCGGGGGGTAAGTCCGGGGACTGGCACGCGGCATGACGAGGTCTGCGCCGCGCCCGCGAGGGGCAGCATGCTGAGCGTCGAGGACGCACGCGCCCGGGTGCTCGCTCTGATGCCCGACCCGCAGCCCGAGGCCGTGGCGCTTACCGACGCTGCGGGCCGGGTGCTGCTCCAGAGCGCGCGGGCCGCGCGCGCCCAGCCCCCCTTCGCCGCATCGGCGATGGATGGCTACGCGGTGCGCGCGGCAGAAGCGCAGCTGGGCGCCCGGCTGACACTCGCCGGTGAAGCGCCGGCAGGTCGCGCTTTCGCCGCCCCACTGCCTGCGGGTGGCGCCGTGCGCATCTTCACTGGTGCTCCGGTACCAAAAGGCGCGGATGCGATCCTGATCCAGGAGGATGCGGAACGGGAGGGCGATAGCGTCATCATCCGCGAGGCACCGACAGTTGGCGCCCATATCCGCCCGGCTGGCGGCGATTTCGAGCACGACGCCGAGCTCGCCGCGCCGCTGCGTCTGACACCGCGGGCAATAGGTTTGCTGGCCGCGATGAATGCCGCGACGCTGACCGTTGCCCGCAGGCCCATCGTCGCGCTGATCCCCACAGGCGACGAACTGGTGCACCCCGGTGAGCGCCCGGGGCCCGATCAGATCATCGCGTCGAGTGCGCTGGCGCTCGCAGCGCGCGTGGCGCAGGCGGGCGGGATCCCCCGGCTCTGTCCCATCGCACGGGACAACGCCGCGAGCCTCCTCACCGCCCTCGAAGCCGCACGCGGCGCGGATATCGTCATCACGCTCGGCGGCGCCTCGGTAGGCGACCATGATCTTGTCGCCCAAGTATTCGGCAGTGCCGGGCTCGCACTCGACTTCTACAAAGTGCGCATGCGGCCGGGAAAACCCCTGATGGCCGGGCGCATCGCGCCGGCCCCGGGGGAGACCGGACCCGGGCCGGCCATGCTCGGGCTGCCGGGCAATCCGGTCTCGGCCATGGTCTGCGGAGAGCTCTTCCTCGTGCCGGCCATCGCCCGCTGCCTCGGCCTCGGCGATCTGGCGCCGCCCCAGTACCTCGGCATCCTCGCGCATGATCTGGAGGAGAACGGGCCCCGCGAACACTACATGCGCGCCAATCGGGAGGCCCTGCCGGACGGACGCGTGGCGCTCACGGTCGCGGCGCGGCAGGACTCGAGCCTGCAAAGCGTCCTGGCCAGGGCCGACACACTCGTGGTCCGCGCGCCCAAGGCACCCGCCCTGCCCGCGGGCAGTCAGGTCGCTTACGTGCCCCTCGATTGGCTGCCCTGAGCACCGCCCTCTGCTGTTGCCGAAAGGACTCGCCACTGGCCCGATCAAAACCTGAGTGATTCGCTAACGTAGTTGACACAAAGCACGAACAATTTTAGAACTTTTCTCAAGAAACGGGGCGCATGGGTTCTGCCGTCCCGTCGTAGGCGGAAGCGCCTGCCGCCCCATGCGGGGGCCGAGAACGGGAGTGACCCGCCATGCTGACGCGCAAGCAGCACGACCTGCTGATGTTCATCCACAAGCGCGTGCAGCGCGACGGAGTTTCCCCCTCCTTCGACGAGATGAAGGAGGCGCTGGACCTGCGCTCCAAATCCGGCATCCACCGGCTGATCACAGCACTGGAAGAGCGCGGCTTCATTCGCCGCCTCGCCCATCGTGCCCGTGCCATCGAGATCCTGCGGCTGCCGGAGAACATGAGCGAGGCGGTCCGCACGCCCCATCCCGGCTTCCGGCCATCCGTGATCGAGGGCGGGCAGGAGATGCGCCCCGCCGCTGCGCCAGAAACCGAAGAGGTCCTGAGCCGGCTCGGCGCAAAGCCCGTCGAGGCCGAGGGCAATGCTTCGAGCGTACCGCTTATCGGCCGGATTGCCGCGGGTGTGCCGATCGAAGCCATCGAGGACGGGGCTCGGCGCGTTGGCGTGCCCTCGACGATGGTGGACGGGCGAAATGATCACTATGCGCTCGAGGTCAAGGGCGACTCGATGATCGAGGCCGGGATCCACGACGGCGATATCGTAGTGATCCGGCGCCAGGGCACCGCCGAGAACGGCGATATCGTCGTCGCCCTGGTCGAGAACCATGAAGCGACG
>JBCCLX010000516.1:0-2660 GCA_039026635.1 Pseudomonadota bacterium | reverse complement strand
GACCGAGGCTAACCGCACCGTCACGGTCGAGGCGGAGACGAGCGGGCTCGTCATCACCCAACCGCTGCGCGCCGGCACGCGCGTGAGCGCCGGGGACGTGCTCTGTCGGCTCGATCCTGGCCCCCGCGAGGCAGAGCTTGCAGAAGCGCGAGCGCGTCTGGCCGAGGCGGAGAGCGAGGCTGTGGCGGCACGCGGGCTCTCCGAGAAAGGGTTCACGGCAGAGACGACGCGGCTCAAGCGCGAGGCAACCTTGCAGGCGGCGGAAGCACAGCTGCGGCTCGTCCAGATCGACATTGAGCGGCTGACGATGCGCGCACCCTTCGACGGGGTACTCGAGAGCGATGGGGCTGAGCTCGGCGCCCGCCTTGGCATCGGCGATGATTGCGCGACCGTGATCGACCTCTCCACCGTGAAAGTGATCGCCTTCGTCTCCGAGCGTGATGTGGATCGCATCACGCCGGGCCAGCCGGTGGACGTCGCCCTCGTCACGGGGGAGGAGCGCAAGGGCACGATCCGTTTTATCGGGCGCATGGCGGACGAGACGACGCGGACCTACAAGGTCGAAGCGGTCCTCGAAAACACCGACGGCCGGTTGCGCGACGGCATGACGGCCGAAATACGGATGACGCTCGATGCCGGCGATGCGCATCGCTTACCGCTCTCGGCCCTCACCCTCGACAGCATCGGCCGGCTCGGCGTGCGTATCGTGGAGGAGGGTCGGGCGCGCTTCGTGCCTGTGCGCGTTCTGCGCGACAGTGCGGATGGCGCCTTCGTCGTCGGCCTGCCCGATCAGGCTACGGTGATCGTCGTCGGCCAGGAGTTCGTCAGCGACGGGCGCAAGGTCGAGGCCGTGCCCTATGACGATGCCGAGGCTTGGAGTGCGGATGCCGCGGGTCAGGAGACGCGGGGATGACAGCCATCATCGACTGGCTCGCCGCCCGCGCCCGCATGGTTCTGGTGCTGGTGCTGATCTCGCTCGGCTTCGGCGCGATGGCCTACACTTCGCTGCCGAAAGAGGGCACGCCGGATATCGATATCCCGGTCCTCTATGTCAGCGTCGCCCTGCCCGGCGTCTCCGCCCTCGATAGCGAGCGGCTTCTCGTCAAACCGCTCGAGGCCGAACTACGCGGCCTTGAAGGCATGACCGAGATGACGGGCATCGCCACCGAAAGCCACGCCGGCATCCTGCTCGAGTTCGATTTCGGATGGGACAAGGCGGCAACGCTGGCCGATGTGCGCGACCGGGTGAACCGGGCCGAGGCCGATCTGCCGGACGATGCCGAAGAGCCCACGATCAACGAGATCAATCTCTCCGAACTGCCCGTCGTCGTCGTCTCGCTCTCAGGCGCCGTACCGGAGCGGACGCTTCTAGACCGCGCCAAAGTGCTGCAGCGGCGCATCGAAGCGATCCCCGCGGTGCTCGAGGCGAACCTGCGGGGCGCGCGCGAGGAGATGGTCGAGGTGCTGATCGATCCGGTCAGTATGGAGGCCTATAACGTCACGCTGCCCGAACTCTACGACGTTGTCTCCCGCAACAATCAGCTTGTGGCCGCTGGCCAAGTCGAGAGCACATCGGGCGCCTTCTCCGTCTCGGTCCCGGGCGCCTTCGAGAAACCGAGCGATGTGTTCGATCTGCCGGTGAAGACCAACGGCGACCGGATCGTGACGATCGCCGATATCGCCGATGTGCGGCGCACCTTCGAGGACGCGACGACAACGGCCCGCTTCAACGGGGAAAACTCGCTCTCGCTCAGCGTCTCCAAGCGCATCGGCGAGAACATCATCGGCACGGTTGAGGCGATCCGCGCGGCCGTCGATGAGGAGGTGGCGCGCTGGCCCGAGCCCATGCAGATGGCCATCCAAGTCGATGCCGCGCTCGATGAGAGCATCTGGGTCGAGGACATGGTGAGCCAGCTCGAAAGCTCGGTGCTGACCGCCTGTATCCTGGTCATGATCGTCATCCTGGCCTCGCTCGGCTTCCGCTCCTCGTTCCTTGTGGGCGTGGCGATCCCCTGCTCCTTCCTGCTCACCTTCGCGCTCATGTCAGCACTCGGCATGACGGTCAGCAACATGACCATGTTCGGCCTGATCCTCGCCGTCGGCATGCTGGTCGACGGCGCGATCGTCGTTGTCGAGAATGCGGATAAGCGGATCGCCGCGGGTGATGGGCCGATGACGGCCTATACCCGGGCTGCCAAGCGCATGTTCTGGCCCATTGCCGCCTCCACGGGCACAACGCTCTGCGCCTTCCTGCCCATGCTGTTCTGGCCCGGCATGGCCGGACAATTCATGGGGCAGCTGCCGGTCACGATCATCTTCGTGCTCACCGCATCGCTCATCGTGGCGCTGCTCTACCTGCCCGTCCTCGGCGGGATCTCGGGGCGGCTCAGCCGCCTGCTCGGGGAGCGCCGCGCGCGCCGGCAGGCCCCTCGGCCCTATCGCCGCTCCTTCTTCGGGCGGGTCATCGGGCTCGTCGTGCTCAATCCCGTGGGCCCGTTCCTGGCCATCGGGCTCATCGTGACGGGGATCGTCAGCGTCTTCTCCTATTACGGCGAGCACAACAACGGGACCGAGTTCTTCACGGAGATGGACCCCCAGCGGGCCACGGTCTACGTCCGCTCCCGGGGCAATATGAGCCTGGCGGAGGAAGATCGCCTCGT
>JBCCLX010000515.1:0-2669 GCA_039026635.1 Pseudomonadota bacterium | reverse complement strand
TGCTGCAGCGCATGATATTCCTCCCGCAGCGCACAACGAAGGGAGGGCCGCATGCCTGTACTCACGACCGCCGACGAAGTCTCCGACATCGCCTTCGGTTTCATGGGTTCAAAGGCGCTTTTTGCAGCCCTCCACGTCGATCTCTTCTCCCATCTCTCCCACAGCCCGCTCAGCCTCGATGAAGCCGCCGGGGCCACGGGTCTCGCGCCCGAACGCGCCCGAACGTTGCTGACGGCTCTCACCTCGCTCGGCCTTGTCAGCGAGGAGGAGGGCCGCTTCGCCAACGCCCCCGCGGCCGATGCCTTCCTCGTCAAAGGCGCGCGCTATGACTTCAGCGACTATCTGCGCCATCAGGTGGACCGGCAGATGTATCGCCTGATGGATCAGATCGTGCCGGCGCTCGAGAACCGGCTGCCGCCCGGTGCCATTGCGAGCTATCGAGACTGGTTCTCCGATCCCGAGCAGGCGCGGCTCTACTCCGAGAGCCAGCACGCAGGCTCCCTCGGGCCAGCGCGCAGCCTCGCCCGCGATCTCGATCTGACGACGGCGCGGCGGATGCTGGATGTGGGCGGCGGCACAGGCGCCTTTTCGATCACCCTCTGCGCTGCCAATCCCGCCCTCTCGGCCACGATCATCGATTTCCCGAATGTCGCCACCGTCGGGCGGGAGCGGATTGCCGAGGCCGGGCTCGAGCACCGTATCGCCTATGCCGGCGAAGACGCGCTGGACGGCGCCTGGCCTGGAGAGCAGGACGTGGTGCTGATGTCCTACCTCTTCTCCGGCGTTCCCGATCATGCCCACGACGGGCTGCTGGCCAATGCCTATGGCGCACTCGTTCCCGGTGGGCGCGTCTTGGTGCACGACTTCATCCTCAGTGAGGATCGTCAGGGCCCGCGCAACACCGCACTCTGGCAGCTGCAGCACACAGCCTTCACACCGAAGGCCCGCTCGCTCGATGCCGCCTGGCTCAGCGCCGCTCTGGACCGCGCAGGCTTCAGCGCCATCCGCTGCCGCGAGATGATCCCGGGCATGACGATGCTGGTCGAGGCCGAGCGCCCTTGAGCGACGCGGGCGATCGCGCGATACCGCGATCCCTGCCACGCTTGCCCGGCAGTCCATGATGCTGAGCCACGCCCCAGGCCCTTGGCCGGGGACGAGCGATTGCCGGAGCGTGCGATGGCCGATCCCGACACGACCGCGCCCACCCCGCGGGAAACGAAGGCCGCGGACACCGAGGCCGGGACCGCGACCGGGGCCACAACCGGGACCGCGACCGGGACCGGGACCGCCGACACGGCCTCGGAGCCGGCGATCACCTACGCCCGCGTCTTTGCGATCGCGCTGCCCGTGGTCCTGTCCAACGCCACGGTCCCGCTGCAGGGCGCTATCGACACCGCAATCATCGGCAATCTGGGCGATGCGACGCTGCTGGCGGCTATCGCGCTCGGCGCCAGCGCCATGGCCATGCTGCTGGGCACCTTCAGCTTCCTGCAGATCGGCGTCTCGGGCACTGTGGCGCGCGCCCTCGGCGCCGGTCGACCGGAGAGCGTCACCAACACGCTCCTGCGCGCGCTGATCCTGGCCTTCGGGATCGCCTCTCTGCTGATCCTCTTCCAAGGCCCGTTGATCGCAGGCGTGCTCATGCTCTTCGAAGCCTCCGCCGAGGCAGAGGCCGCCGGCGCGCGCTACATGAGCCTGCGGATCTGGGGCGCGCCCATCGAGCTTGCGAACTACGCCTTCATGGGCTGGTTCGCGGGCCAGGAACGCACGCGACGCCTTTTCGAGATGCAGCTGACGATCTCGCTCACGAATGTGACGGCGACGAGCATCCTGGTGCTGGGGCTCGGCCTCGATATGGAGGGCGTCGCCATCGGCACGATCATCGGCCATGCCGCGGGCCTCGCTTGGGCCACACGATCGGCGCTGGCCCGCTCCCGGGCGATCCTGCCGCAAGGATGGCGGCCGAAACGCGCACAGCTTCTCGATCCCGCCGAGCTCGGCACCCTCCTGCGCCTCAACCGCGATCTCTTCATCCGGACCGTGCTGCTGCTGATCTCCTTTGCCTGGATCACGCGCATGGGCTCGCTCCAGGGCGACACGATTCTGGCAGTCAACGGGATCCTCTTTGAGTTCTTCCTGGTCACCACCGCGGGGCTTGACGGTTTTGCCATCGCCGCCGAGGCCCTCGTCGGTCGCGCCATCGGGCAGCGCTCGGTGCCGCAACTGCGCCGCGCGATCCTCATCTCCTCGGTGGCTGCAGTCGTGCTCGCCTGCATCTTTGCGCTGCTGCTCTCGATCTTTGCGATGGACATTGTGCGCCTCTTCACGACCTCCGAGGCCGTGCGCACAGCCGCCGAGCCCTATCTGCTCTGGGCCGCCCTCGTGCCCCTGGCAGGGGTCGTGGCTTTCCAGCTCGATGGCATCTTCGTGGGCGCGGCCGCCGGGGTGGCGATGCGCAACGCGATGATCGTGGTCGCCGTCATCTTCCTGCCGATGGGCCAGATCATCACGCAGGCTTTCGGCAATCACGGCACCTGGGCTGCGATCTGGCTCTTCCTCCTCCTGCGCTCCCTGCTGCTGGCGGTCCAATATCCCGCGCTCGAAGCGCGCACGACCCGCGCGATGGCCAGCCCTGCCGGCTGATCGGCGTCGGTCCGCTTGTCGGTGGC
>JBCCLX010000514.1:0-2673 GCA_039026635.1 Pseudomonadota bacterium | reverse complement strand
TGCTGGCGACACGGCGGAGCGCTTGCTCTGCCGATTGGCCCACCGCCGCGCATGGGCGGTTCCCTCGTCATCGGCAAAGATGATCTCGCCCGGATCAGGCGTCTCCACATCGCCGGCGAAGGTCTCGTAGGTCTCGCTGCCCGTCGCCTCTCGGACGGTCATATCCCCGCTGATCCGATCGCGGTCGAACACCGCGATGGGAATGGCGAAGGAGAGGGAGGCGGCGTTGCAGAGGTCGATGAGCGGATGGATCGAGGGCAGGCTCTTCTCCTTGCGAAATCGCCGGAGCAGCGCTTCGGAGGCGCAGCGGATCTGTGTCGGCTTATGGCCCATCTTCGCATAAGCGCGCCGCCATGCCTGGATCTCGGGAAACTGGCTTTCGGGGTCCTGCGCCAGCCGCGCGGCGGCCCGCGTCAGGAACGGCGCTGCGGCCCCTGCCACATCCGCGACAGGGCTGACGGCGTCGAGCGACAGCACGGCGGTGACGCGTTCGGGAAAGCTGTGCTGCAGGTGAGCTGAGTAGGAAAAGCGCATCGCGGTCGGGCCTCTCTGAGAGTTGGGCCCACCCTACTCAGGCTGTGATCGACGCGATTGAAGGATATTGCAGTGCTATTCGGCCGCTCGCCCACGGTCCTGGCCCGGCGATAGGCCGTATTGGCGCAGATAGAGGCGGGTCAGATGGCTCTGATCCGCGAACCCACAGGCGAGGGCGGCTTCGGCCAGGGGCATGCCTGCCCCGACCAGGCGCTTGGCGTGTTTGAGCCGGTGTTGGATGAGGTAGGCATGGGGGGTCGTGCCCACATCGCGGGAGAAGACCCGTAGGACCCGAAACCGGCTCAGCCCCGAGACACGCGCGAGGTCATCAAGGCAGATCGGCTCGTCCCAGGCCTCAGCGATGAACGCGAGCACGCGGATCGTGGCCTCGGAACGATTGGACGGCCCTGTGTCTCGATCCACGGCGGGCGCGAGGAGGGAGCCGAGGGCAAGAACGAGGCCCTCTTCCACCAGGGCAGGCTCCGCGTTCTCAGTGCAGGAAGTGTCAATCGCGCGCTGTATTGCGGCATGCTGTTGCGGCGCCTGAATTACGGGGTGGTGGAACTCCAGCGTCGTGACAGGGGCCTCCACATAGCGCTGCAGGGCTTCGGGCGTGAGGAACAGCATCCGCCAACCGCGCGGCGCTCCCGCCCGTCCGATCCCGTCATGCAGCTCGCCAGGATTGACGGTGATCACATTGCCGGCCGTGGCTTCCACCTGCCCACGACCGCTCCAGCTCTCCTGTCCTCCTTCGACGATGTAGCCGAACCCGAACTCGTCATGAGAGTGGCGAGGGAATGTCCTGTCGGAGACGAGCGAGAGCCCGACGACGCCTGGCAGGACGGTTTCATGGCGCACGGAGCGATGCATCGCCAGAGGATACCCGGGCGCAGCGGCGATCACTATCCGATGGTCTCATAAAGCGCGGGCCCGCGTGCGCTGAGCGCCTGGGCGCCTGCCTTGCGCATGCGGCTAAGGACGCGGTTGGACCCGTTGCTAGGAAAGCCCGGCAAGCTGGAACCGCTCTCGATAGTCGCTGGGGGAGATGCCGAGGACCCGGTTGAAAGCGCGGCGCATCTGAGCTTCGCTACCATAGCCGCAGCGCAGGGCGATGGCCTTGATGCTCACGCTTGTTGTCTCGAGCATCTCCTGCGCCGCATGGGTGCGGATTTTCTCGACGGCGCGTGCCGGCGTCTCGCCCATCGTGGAGAGATAGAGCCGGTGGAAGCTCCGCAGGCTCATGTTCTCCTGCGCCGCGAGCTGGTCGACGCGCAGGTCAGCCGACAGATTCTCCGCGATCCAACGATGGAGCCGCTCGAACCGGCCGGTCCGGTCGCGCCTCTGACGCTCCAAGGCGGGGCTGAACTGCGACTGTCCCCCCGGGCGCACCATGTAGGTCACCAGCGCCTGTGCCCGGTCGAGGGCTGCGCCATGGCCGAGATCTTCGGCGACGATGGCAAGGGCCATGTCGGTCCCCGACGTGACGCCCGCGGATGTCCAGATCGGCCCGTCCTTGATGAAGATCGGGTCAGTCTCCACGAGAACACCCGGGAAGTCGCGCATCAGGATCTCGGTGTCCTGCCAATGGGTCACAGCGCGTCGCCCCTCCAAGAGCCCCGCGGCTGCCAGCATGTAGGCGGCAGAACAGACCGAGCAGATGCGCCGAGACTGTCCCGCCAGCCGCGCGACCCGAGCGACAAAGGCCGCGTTCTTGGCAGCGGCATAAACCCCGTCCCCTCCGATCACCACCAGCGTATCGATGGGTCGATCCAGCCAATCGTCGATCGGATCGGTGTCGATCGCGATCAAGGTGTCCGAGGGAACCCGACTGCCGTCATCGGAGACGATCGCGACCTCATAGCCTAACGTCCCATCAGGGCGACGCGCCCAGGCAAAGACCTGCAGCGGCCCCGCCAGATCCAGGAGCGCGATCTCGGGATAGATGACGAAGACGAGGCGGTGAGGCTGTGTCATGTCCGTTTGGCAGAAACTGTCTTAAGATTGGCGCTTCTGCCAGACCAAAGGCGTGTAGTCCATTCCTCAAGGGCGCCCCACGGCGCGGTTGTCCCTGAAGGAGGCTAAGATGAAATCACTTGCGGTGTTCGTGTTTCCCGGCGTGCAGACGCTGGATCTCTTCGG
>JBCCLX010000513.1:0-2676 GCA_039026635.1 Pseudomonadota bacterium | reverse complement strand
CGCGGCTTCGTGCCCTTCGAAGAGAACGGGCGCGATTTCCCTAAGCGCATCAACATGAACGATGCCTGGGACATGTCCTATGAAGCGACGGCCGATCCCCCGGATGCTCTCGCCGGCTGGCGTATGACGGGCCCGAATATCTGGCCGGATCTGCCGGGCTGGCGCGAGACGGTGAGCGCCTATTACGACGCGGTCTTCGCGCTCGGCCGTCGGATGATGAAGGCCTTGGCGCTGGAGCTGGATGTGCCGGTGGAGACGCTCTTCGAGCAGCTCACCTGTCCCACTTCGCAGCTGCGCATGCTGCGCTATGTGCCCAACGACCTGCCGCAGACCGCGGATATGGTTGGCATTGATGCACATTCCGATTTCGAGTGCTTCACCATCCTGCTTCAGGGCGGGCCGGGCCTGCAGGTGATGAATGCCGAGGATATCTGGATCGAGGCGCCGCCGATCCCCGGCAGTTTCATCGTCAATATCGGCGACATCTTCGAGGCCTGGTCGGGCGGGCAGTTCAAATCGACCCAGCACCGTGTGATCAACACGGGGCGGGAGCGCTACTCCTTCCCGCTCTTCTTCGGGCTCGATTATCACGCCATCGTCCAGCCGCTGGAGAAGTTCCGCACGCCCGAGACGCTGGAGAAGTACCCGCCCTTCAAGGCGGGCGAGCATCTGATGAAGATGACGGTCGGTGGGTTTCGCTATCTGGCCGATGCCCATGAGAAGGGGGCGCTCAAGCTCGATTTCGAGATCCCGGAGGCGAACCCTTTCAAGCGCGAGGCCAAGGGCTGACAGCTGGCCCTTGCCGTCCTGCGCCTGCCACGTCAGCCTCCCGTCTCAAACAAACGGGAGGTTGGGACCATGGGTGTAGGGCTGAAGGTAAACGGCGTGGTACTGCATGCGGAGGCGACTGGTCCGTCGGGCGCGCCGGCGATCGTCTTCTCCAATTCGCTCGGCACCGATTTTCGCATCTGGGACCCGCTCCTGCCCCATCTGCCGGGCGGTTGGCGTGTGATCCGCTATGACAAGCGGGGCCATGGGCTCTCCGAGATGCCAACGGCGCCCTGGAGCATCGAGGATCTGGCCGACGATCTGGCCGCGCTGATCGAGGCCTATGGTGCCGGCCCGGCGGTGGTCGTTGGGCTGTCGGTCGGAGGGCTGATTGCGCAGGGCCTGGCCGCGCGCCACCCACAGCTGACCCGCGCCATCGTGCTCTGCGACACCGGGGCCAAGATCGGCAGCGACAGCATCTGGAACCCGCGGATCGAGGCTGTGGAGACCGATGGCGTCGAGGCGATCGCCGGTGCCACGATGGAGCGTTGGTTCACGCCCGCTTTCCGCGCGGATGCAGAGCGGTTGACGCCCTGGCACGCGATGATGGCTCGCACGCCGGCCCGTGGCTATGCCACAACGGCCCGCGCGATCCGCGATACCGATTATCGTGCGGCAACGGCCAAGCTCACGCTCCCGGCCATGGCGATCTGTGGTGAGGCCGATGGCGCGACCCCGCCCGAGCTCGTCCGCCAGACCGCCGCACTGATCCCCGGCTGCCCGTTCCACATAATCGAAAATGCTGGCCATATCCCCTGCGTGGAGCAGCCGGCCGCGCTTGGCGCCTTGATCAGTGATTTTGTGATGGGACTCTGAGCGGGCGTCGCGCGGGTGTTCACGGCACTCTGCAGGGCGGTTGCCACTCCTCGCTTGCCTGCCCTGTCCTTTTGCCCTCATGCTGATGCATGCATTGGTAGGAGAGGGCCTTGGCGGCAGCGGCACGACGCACGGACATCCCGGTCTTCAAGCAGTATAGCCGCGGCGAGCTGATCGCCGACGGGATCGTGCATGGGCTCGGCGTCGCGGTCGCGCTCATGGGTGTGCCAGTGATGATCACACTGGCAGCGCTCTGGCACGGTAGCCTGACGGTCGTTGCGGCCGCGGCGATCTACGGGCTTTCCATGATTGCCATGTTCGCCTTTTCTGCGGGCTACAACATGGTCTGGCATCCGCGCGCCAAGGCGCTCCTGCGCCGCTGCGATCGGGGCGCGATCTTCGTCAAGATCGCCGGTACCAACACGCCCTTCGCCGTGCTTCTCGGTGGGGCCGAGGCGGGCACGATCCTGATAGGGATCTGGACGACGGCGGTCTTGGGCATCGTCCTCGTGCTCGCCGCGCCGCGGGCCTGGGAGGGTCCCGCACAGCTGATCAGCCTCGTGCTCTATCTCGGCATGGGCTGGGCTGTCGTGATCGTCGGTGGGCCGGTGCTGAGTGCGGCGAGCGAGGTTGGGCTCATCCTGATGTTCATCGGCGGCGGGCTTTACACCATCGGCGTCGCCTTCCACCTCTGGGACCGGCTGCCCTATCAGAATGCGATCTGGCACGGGCATGTGCTGGCCGCGAGCGCGGTCTTCTATGCGGCCGTTCTGGTCGAGGTGGGCGCGACGGCGCCCTAAACCCTCGGCTCTCGGGGCTTAGCCCTTGGATCTCAGCATTCGGGGTCGCGGTCGTCGAGCAGGATGCGGGCGGCCGTGCCTTCCAGGTCCTCGTACTGCTTGGCGCGCAGTGACCAGAGGAAGGCCACGAGCCCGACCGCGCCGAGGGCGAGCGAGGCCGGGATCAGGATACCGAGAACGGTCATCGATTGGTGCTCCGCGGTTGGCGCAAGGCGTTGAGGGTCACGACGAT
>JBCCLX010000512.1:0-2684 GCA_039026635.1 Pseudomonadota bacterium | reverse complement strand
CTCTCCGGCGGGCCGGCTTCTGTGGAAGATGAGGGCAGCCCCCGCGCGCACCCCGCGCTCTTCGAGCTTGGCGTGCCCGTGCTTGGCATTTGCTATGGCCAGATGGTCATGGTGCATCAGCTCGGTGGCCGCGCGGAAGGCGGACATCATCGGGAGTTCGGCCGGGCGATGCTGTCGCTCTCCGAACCCTCGGCGCTCTTCGACGGGGTCGTCGCCCCTGGTGAGACGACGCAGGTCTGGATGAGCCATGGCGACCGGGTGACCGAGATGCCGCCGGGCTTTCACGTGCAGGGCGCGAGCCCGAACGCGCCCTTCGCTGTCTTGGCCGATCCATCGCGCCGCTTCTACGGCGTCATGTTCCATCCCGAGGTGGTGCACACGCTGGCGGGCGCACAGCTTTTGCGAAACTTTACCCATGGCGTCGCCGGGATGGCCGGTGACTGGACCATGGCCGCCTACCGCGAACAGGCGATCGCCGCCATCCGAGAGCAGGTGGGGGCGGGCCGCGTTATCTGCGGGCTTTCCGGCGGGGTCGACAGCACGGTTGCCGCCGTGCTGATCCATGAGGCGATCGGTGAGCGGCTGACCTGCGTCTTCGTCGACACCGGCATGTTGCGCGCCGGCGAGGCGGATGAGGTCGTCGCTCTTTTCCGCGACCGCTTCAACGTGCCCCTCGTCCATGCCGACGAGAGTGCGCGGTTCCTGGGCGCGCTGACCGGCGTCACGGACCCCGAGGAGAAGCGCAAGACCATCGGCAAGCTCTTCATCGACGTTTTCGAACACCATGCGAAAGCAAGCGGTGGGGCCGAGTTTTTGGCCCAGGGGACGCTCTATCCGGATGTGATCGAGAGCGTCAGCGTCTCTGGCGGCCCCTCCGTGACGATCAAATCGCACCACAATGTGGGCGGTCTACCGGAGCGGATGAACCTTAAGCTCGTAGAGCCGCTGCGCGAGCTCTTCAAAGACGAGGTGCGCGCCCTTGGTGCCGAACTCGGCCTGGAGCATCGGCTCACCGGTCGCCACCCCTTCCCCGGCCCGGGCCTCGCGATCCGCTGTCCCGGCGAGATCACGCGCGAAAAGCTCGACATCCTGCGGGCCGCCGACACGATCTATCTCGATGAGATCCGTGCGGCAGGGCTCTACGATACGATCTGGCAGGCTTTTGCGGTGCTGCTGCCCGTGCGCACGGTCGGTGTGATGGGCGACGGGCGCACCTATGACCATGTCTGCGCGCTCCGCGCCGTCACCTCTGTCGACGGGATGACCGCCGACTATTTCCCTTTCCCTCATGATTTCCTCGGTCGCGTGGCGAGCCGGATCATCAACGAGGTGCGTGGTATCAATCGCGTCGTCTATGATGTGACCTCGAAGCCGCCGGGAACCATTGAATGGGAGTGATCCGGCGCCTCGCCTATCGCTTAGCGCAGCTCTTCGTCGTGGTCTTCGCGATCACGCTGGCCGCGGTTTGGGTCGCTGAGCGGCAAGCGCTCGAGACCTACCGCTTGGACCGGTTGGAGCCTGTGGATGTGCTGATCGTGCTTGGCGGCGGTGTGGACCCGGATCGACGGCTGAACTGGGTCGGGCGGACCCGTGCGAATACCGCAGCGACGGCGCTGGCGGCCGAGCGGGCGGGCGCCGTCATCTTCTCGGGCACCCTGAATTCGGAAGAGCATCCCGAGGGTGAGGCTGGATTGATGCGCAACCATGCCCTCAATCGCGGGGTCGACCCCTCGAAGCTCTTCGTTGAGACCGATAGCCGGACAACGCTTGAGAACCTCCGGTTTTCCTTCTCGCTCGCCGATGCGCAGGGACATGAGCGCATCGCGATCCTGACGGATGCTTTCCACCTGCCCCGTGCGCTCGCCCTGGCAGGGCTCCTCGGCCGCGACGCCGTCACTGGGGTTGCCGCGCAGGGCGTGGCGCAACACGACGCCTTCGCCCGCACCGGCTATCTCCTGCGCGAGGCGATGGCCTGGTGGTACAACCTCGCCAAAGCTGCGGCTTGGGTCACGCTGGGTGCCCTCGGCTTCAGCGAAAGCGCCCGGGGCGAGTGGGTGGTATGACAGCGGCAAACGAGGCCTCACCCACGATCAACTCGCGTGGCCCCCTGATCGCGGCGTTTTGGATGGTCGGGGCCATCGCCTCCTTCGGGACCATGGCGGTGGCGGGGCGGGAACTGTCGGCAGAGCTCGATACCTTCGAGATCATGGCCTATCGCTCGGCCATCGGCTTTCCGGTCATCGTGCTTGCGATGATGCTCGGCGAAGGGCTCGGACGCGTGCGCACGGGTCTCGTGCGCGAGCATGCGTTGCGCAACGTAGTTCATTTCGCGGCCCAGAATGCATGGCTCTACGGCATTGCGGTGATCCCGCTCGCCCAACTCGTTGCGCTCGAGTTTACCTCACCGATCTGGATCGTGCTCCTCGCGCCGCTGCTGCTCGGCGAGCGGCTGAGCCGTGGGGCGATGATTGCGGCGGGCATGGGGTTTCTCGGCATTCTGATCGTCGCGCGCCCCGGCCTCTCACCGCTCGAGATCGGGCACGCGGCGGGCCTTGCCGCTGCCATCGGCTTTGCCTTCACCAACATCTTCACCAAGCGTCTCTCACGCCAAGACAGTGCACTCTGCATCCTGTTTTGGATGACGCTAAGCCAAGCGATCATGGGCGTTCTCTGTGCCCTGCCCG
>JBCCLX010000511.1:0-2687 GCA_039026635.1 Pseudomonadota bacterium | reverse complement strand
TCCTCGGCCTTGTCCTCGTGCTCGGCGGCAAGATGCTCTTTCTCCAAGTGATGGTCCGCTTTTGGGATCGGCATGGCGATGGCGCCCTGCCCGGTCAGCCGAGCCCCCCACCGCGGCAAAGCAACTCGCCGCCAGGCAACGGCGCGGCGATGGGCTGACCGCAGGCGAGCGCCTTCCTATGTTAGGCCCATGATCAAGTTCCTGCCCTTCCTGCTCATCGCCATCGGCGCTTATGTCATGGTTCGGTTCTCGGCCTGGCGCATGGGTGCTGGGCTGAAGTCGCGGTCGCGCCCGCTGCAGAACGATGCGCTGGAACGGCTGATCGATCGGTTGGCAGAGACGGCGGGGATCGATCGCATCCGCGTGCGCGTGCTCGACGATCCGTCGATCAACGGGCTGGCGACACCCGATGGCGGCATCTACCTCACCCGCGGCCTCTTGCAGAAGCACCAGGCCGGCATGATCACGGCGACCGAGATTGGCTCGATCGTCGCCCATGAACTCGGGCATCTGGCGCTCGGCCACACCAAGCGGCGGATGATCGATGTGACCGCGGCTCAAACGGCCACCATCGTGCTCGGCGGCATCCTGGCGCGCTTCATACCCTTCATCGGCTGGTGGATCGCGCAGGCGACGATCGGGCTCTTCGTCTCCCGGATCTCGCGCGGAGATGAGTTTCAGGCCGATGCCTATGCGACGGCGCTGATGCTGCGGGCGGGCTATGGTGCCGAGCCGCAGGCGCGGATGCTGGAGAAACTCGAGTCCCTGATCCCCGGGGCCGCCGAGGCCGCCGCGAGCCAAGTCACCTGGCTTGCCTCCCATCCTCCCGCCAGCGAGCGGGCGGCGGCGATCCGGGAGAATGCCCGACGCTGGGGTGCAGCACCGCATGGCGCCTGATCCCTATGACCTGACGCGCTTCGTGGAGGCGCAGAATGCGAAATGGCCCCAGGTCGTCGCCGAACTCTCAGCAGGGCGCAAACAGAGCCATTGGAGCTGGTACGTGTTCCCTCAGATCGAGGGCTTGAGCCGAAGCGCGATGGGCCATGCCTATGCCATCGACACGCTGGAGGAGGCACGCGCCTACCGGGCACATCCGACGCTCGGCCCTCGTCTCCTCGAGATCGCGGCTCTGATGGGGCGCCATGAGCTTCCTGCGGCCGACATCTTGGGCACAACCGATGCGCTGAAGCTACGCTCCTGCCTCACGCTCTTCGAAGCCGTCGCCCAACCGGGCGATCCCTTCGCGGCGCTCCTTGAGCGCTTCTTCGAGGGCGAGCGCTGTCCCATCACCCGCGCCTGGCTTACAGAACGCGTGTGAGGGGCGCGCGCGAGGGCCGCGCCGCTTTTCGGCCTCAGGCGATCCGCCGCCCGCCGGCCCAGGCGCCGGTGAGCACCGGCAGCCCGTCATGCAGGACGACCCGCAGCAGATCGGCTCGCAGCCCCGGCACCAGGCGGCCGCGATCCGTTAGCCCCGCCGCCGCGGCAGGCGCGGCCGTGACGCAGCGCACGGCCGCTGGCAGATCGTCGAGCGCCTCCCCCAACCGATAGGTCGCCAACAGAAGCGCCGAGGGCGCATAGTCCGAGGACAACACATCGAGGTAGCCCGCCTCGGCCAGCTCCATCGCCGCGACATTGCCCGAATGCGAGCCGCCGCGCAGCACATTGGGCGCCCCCATCATCACCGGGACGGAAGCGTCGCGGCAGGCACGTGCGGCCCGCAGCGTCGTCGGAAACTCCGCGAAATGCACGCCGAGGGCGACGGAGCGGGCGACATGGCCCTCCGTGGTATCGTCATGGCTCGCGATCTTGGCCCCGAGCGCCCGCGCCCGGGCGACGATCCCATCCTCGTGCTCCACCCCCCATTTCTCGTAGAGGCCGCGCGTGAACTCGATATGCGCCTGCATCTCGGCGTCGGTGAGATTGTACTTGCCCTGATGATACTGCCGGAACCGATCGAGATCGGCGAACTGGCGCTGGCCTGGCGTGTGATCCATCACCGAGATGATCGCAACGCTATCATCGGGCCCGAACTCATCGAGCTCCTCGAGCACGGTCTCGGAGCAGACCTCCGCCCGCAGATGGATCCGATGGTCCGCGCGTGTCAGGCCGGCGGCGCGCATCGCCTTGATATGATCGACGACGCCGCGGGCGTATTTCGAGTAGTCTTTCTTGGCCTGCCCGCCCGTGTTGCGCATCGAGCCCACGCGCACGGCATCGAAGACCGTCGTGATCCCGGCGCTCGCAAGCTCCCCGTCATGGGAGAGCACCGCCGCCGCCCCTGGCCAGACGACGCCCGGCCGCGGCATCAAATGGCGCTCCAGATTGTCCGTGTGCAGCTCTACCATCCCGGGCATCACGAGCTGCCCGCCGCAATCCTCCGCTCCGACCGGGACGCCCGCGCCGCTGTCGATCTCGACGATCACCCCATCCTCGATGCGCAGTGACCCCGTGACGACTTCATCCGTCAGCACCATCCGGGCATTGGCAAGCGTCAGCCGCTCGACAGGCCGCGTCGGCAGGATCGCGGGCGCGGCGATCGGCGCTGGCTCAGGCTGGGGCTGGGGCTGTGGCTCGGAGACAGGTCGACGGGCGTCGACAGGGGCATGGTCGGTCATGCGGGGCTCCATCGGGGCGCTCGGGCCGGCAGTGGGGGAACAGGCAGGGCTTGCCCCCCGGACATGCCGGCG
>JBCCLX010000510.1:0-2699 GCA_039026635.1 Pseudomonadota bacterium | reverse complement strand
GCCGCGCGAACCCTGCAGCGGCGCTTCGAGGCGACCGCGAACAATATCGCCAACCTCTCTACGGACGGTTTTCGCGGTCAGCGCAGCATCACGAGCGAGCATGTCGCCAGCACGGGAGGCGCCTCGATCTCGATGCCCCGGCTCGGCAGTGCGCTCACGCTCATGCGCCCGGGTGAGGTCGTGCCGACGCAGCGCTCGCTGGACTTCGCCATCGAAGGGCCGGGGTTTTTTCTTCTCGAGACCCCTGAGGGCGGGCAGGTCCTGAGCCGGGCGGGAGCCTTCTCCCTTGATGCCGACGGGAGCCTCGTGGCATCGGACGGCGCTCGGGTGCTCGATGCCGGCGGCGCGCCGATCGCGATCCCACCGGGCTCCGGTAGCCTGAACGCCGCCTCGGACGGGACGCTCGAGCGCGATGGGGCGATCCTCGGTCAAATCGCGATTATCGCAGCACCGGAGCGGCCCGAGCGTCTTGGCGCCGGCCGGTTGGCCGCGCCAAACGAGATCGTGCCCGTCGAGACGCAGCGCCTGCGCCAGGGCGCGCTCGAGCAGTCCAACCTCTCCGGCGTGAGCGAGATCGCCTCGATGATTGAGGCGAGCCGGTTGCACGCCCTGGTCGCCGATCTCGCCGAGACCGAAGATCGGCGCATTCGCAACGTCATCGAAACCTTTTCCCGCCAGACATAGGGCCTAGCCGGGGACCGGTGAGGCAGAAGTCTGGAGCAGGCGCCATGCAGGCACTCAAGATCGCGGCGACGGGCATGGCAGCCCAGCAGCTGCGCGTTGACGTCACATCCAACAACATCGCGAACATGGGCACCACGTCCTATGATGCTCGCCGCGCTGAGTTTGCGGATCTCCATTATCAGTTGTTGCGCCGCCCGGGCACGCTGACGGCGGCATCTGGTGAGGAGCTGCCGGCCGGGGTGCAACTGGGCCTCGGCGTGCGCCCAGCTGCTGTCTCGATCGACCGTGCTCAGGGTGCCTTGCGCCAAACGGGGGGCGATCTTGATCTCGCGATCGAAGGATCGGGCTATTTCGAGGTGACGCTGCCCAGCGGCGAGGCGGCCTTTACCCGCGACGGAGCGCTGAAGATCGCGGACACGGGCGAGATCGTCACAGCCGAGGGCTTCCCGCTCGCGGCTGGCATCGTCATCCCGGCCGAGGCGGAGCGGATTGAGATCAGCGCAGACGGGATCGTTTCCGCGCGTTTCTCCGATGCGGTCGAGCCGCAGCAGATCGGGCAGATCGATCTGGTTCGCTTCATTAATGAAAAGGGTCTGGAAGCGCTCGGCGACAATCTCTTCCGCGAGAGTGCCTCCTCCGGCGCTGCGGATGCCGACAGTCCTGGGCAGGACGGTCGCGGTCTTCTGCGTCAGGGCTGGCTTGAGGAGAGTTCCGTCAATGTGGTTGCCGAGATTACCGAATTAATCGAGGCTCAGCGCGGCTACGAACTCAACGCCCGGGTCATGACGGCGGCCGATGAGATGCTCTCGGCCATGACGCGGATCCGGTGATGGGTCGGCTGTCCGTATCGGCGTTGCGCTTGCGGCCCTTTACGCTGGCCGCTGCCTGCCTCTTGGCGACGGCTGCCGTGCTGTCGTTCACGGTGCCGCCATCTCAGGCCGAGGCTGGAGAGACCCTGCGCGCCGCCCGCCTGCTCAGCCCGGGAGAGATACTCGAGGCGGAGGACTTGATCGCCGAGGCCGCCGTGCCCGGTGAGAGTAGCGATGAGCAACACCGCAGGCTGCGTCCGTTGCTCGGCATGCGTCTGCGCCAGGCGGTGCCCGCCGGTGGCGTGATTGGGCCCGAGGATGTGACACTACCCCCGCTCGTCAAACGCAACACCCGCGTGACCCTGCAGGTAACGGCCGGTGGCCTGCGGCTTCTCGCCGAAGGTCGCGCCCTCGATGAGGCGCCCCTCGGCGGCACAGTGCCGGTGATCAATCTGTCGACGCGTCGGCAGGTGAGCGGGATCGTCGTCGGCCCGGGCCGGGTGGAGGTCGGCCGCTGATGAGTGCTTCTTGCTGGCCACGCGCTTCTATCTTGATCGCCGCGCTCACCGTGAGCCTGCTGGCCGGCTGTTCGGGGCAGCTCGATCATCTTGGAAAGCCCCCATCGATGACGGCACCCGGTTCCGCTGAGAAGCTCCACGTGGCCACCCCGACGCCGGAGCGCGTGGAACTGGCTGAACCCGAGCGCCTGCGCCATGTGCCACCGCCTGCGGTCGTCACGCCCGCGTCCCTCTGGCATTCGGGGCCCACCTCGCTCTTTGGGGATCGCCGGGCCCGCACGCGAGGGGACATCCTGACTGTTGTGATCGAGATCGACGAAGAAGCGGAGATCTCGAACAGCACGGATCGCAGCCGCACCGGCCAGGATGAGATCTCCATCACCGCGCTCCTCGGCCTGCCGAGCGTTGCCGATGTGATCTTCCCTGGCGCCGGGACGCTCGATCCCGCCGTCATCGCTGGCGGCAGCCAGAACTCGAGCGGCAGCGGTTCGATCGCGCGCGAGGAGGAGATCACGCTCCGTCTTGCCGCGACTGTGGAAGCGGTCCTGCCGAACGGCCATCTCGTGGTCCGCGGCAGCCAGGAGATCCGCATCAACTTCGAGCTGCGCGAGATCCAAGTCAGCGGCATCGTCCGCCCCGAAGACATCTCTCGGCGCAACGAGATCACGCTCGAGAAGATCGCGGATGC
>JBCCLX010000509.1:0-2705 GCA_039026635.1 Pseudomonadota bacterium | reverse complement strand
TCGGACATCGCCTTCGCACGCCCGCGACGACGCCTGACAGCCGAACCGCGTCCGCCCGACGTTGCCACAGCCTCGCGCGCCGAACCGCCGATCATCGCGCACCCTCCATCACGAGGCCTCGCGCAAGCCGTCCATCGCCGCACGGTCGATCTGACGGCCGAGGATGGTGGCGAACTCGTCGGCGAAGTTTTCGAGATCGGCGGTGATGCGCTCGGCCTCCTGGCTCAGCCGGTTATAGGCGATCACGGCGGGAATGGCGGCCAGAAGGCCCAGCGCGGTGGCAAATAGCGCCTCCGCGATCCCCGGGGCCACGACGGCGAGATTAGTATTCTGCATCACGGCGATCTGCTCGAAGCTGGTCTTGATGCCCCAAACCGTGCCGAAGAGGCCGACGAAGGGCGCCACTGCGCCGGTCGTCGCAAGAAACCCGATCCGCCCGCCAATCCGGTCGCCCTCGCGCGCGATGGCAACGCCCATGGCACGCTCCACGCGCCCCTGCGTGCCCGGGATCACCCCGCGGCCTGGCAGGACCGAACGGTTCCACTCGACCATACCGGCCGCAAAGACCCGCTCCGCCGGGCTCTCGGGCTCGGGACCGATGCGCTCAAAGAGCTCCTCGAGGCTGACGCCCGACCAGAATTCGCTCTCGAAATCCATCGCAGCGCGGGCGTGGCGGCGAAACTCCAGCATTTTGTCGACGATGATCGCCCAGCACCAAAACGAGGCCAGGATCAGCATCACCATGACGACCTGAACCGTGAGCGTTGCCTTGAGGAACAGGCCCGTCACCGAAAAGTCGATCTCCGGGGTCGCGGGCACGCCCGGCGCCCCCTGCGCCACACCGGCCGGCGCTGCCACGCCCTCGCCGGTCACGACCGCCTCGATCCCCGCACCCGGCGCCGTCTCGATCGCTGCCTGTGCGAAGGTGAGCGCCGCCGCGCCTGCTGCCACGAGGTCGTATGCCACTGCTGCCTCCATGCGGGCCCTGGCGGGTAACCGCTGCCTCCGCAGCCAGCGCTCCCGGCCCCGGTTCTCCCGATGCTCTGGCGCGGCCGCAAGCCTCGTTATGCGCGAGTTCGCCTCAAATTTCGAGGGTTTTGCGCTTGCGATGATGCCTGGCTCGAAAACACACACGCGAACGCCGTTTAGCGCGGGGCAAGCTCATGCTCTGGGCTCTAGCCCCAGGCCGAAGCTCTGCGCCCAAGCCGACCGACCCTATGCGCCCAACCGGCCCAGCGCCTCCCGCACTGCGTCAGGTAAGCGCTGAGGACGCCCGTTTCGACCCATAACGGCCAACTGGACGCGAGCAACGAAGAGCAGCTCTTCCGCGCGCAGCACCGTCTGATCCAGGCTCACGCTGGCGCCCCCCAGTCTCTGCAGCCTGGTCACCACCTCCAGCACATCGTCAAAGCGCGCAGGCCTGCGATACTCCGCCTCGATGCGGCGCACGACAAAGACCAACCCATCTCGCTCCAAGGCCACTTGATCGATGCCGAGCGCGCGCAGGGCCTCGCTCCGCCCCCGCTCGATAAAGCGCAGGTAGTTCGCATAATAAACAACACCTGCGAGATCGGTGTCTTCATAGTAGACGCGGAGGCTGTGACGATGGGCCATGGCCGGTCCATCGCATGGGCGCGCCGGCTCGCCAAGCCGCGATCAGCCCGGGCTCTGCTGCGCGACCGCAGCCAAGGCAGCCGCATGCCCCGGATCCTCCGCTGCATCCGGCAGGCCGGGATCATAGGCCGCGGACAGCAGCAGCCGGAACCGCGGTTTCAGAACCGCCGCGTCCGGCAGAGCCGACGTCGCCCCCGCCAGCCCAGCAACCGGGGTCTCCGCCGTGAAAGCGTGGTCGGACCAGAGCAGCAGCGCCTGCGCGCATTGCCCGAGCGCCAGCGCCGGCTCCGGGATGCAAGCCAGATCGGCGTCTCGACGCAGCAGCGTGATCGCGATGCGGATCGCCCCCGGCGCGCCGGAGGCCGCAGGCTCGAACCCGAAGATCCGGTACTGATTGGCCCCGGCCGCCTGGAGCACGCCCAGCAGCCGGTCGATACCCGGAATCAGCCGCTCGATCCCCGGCATCGCCCGCAGCTCGGGCCAGGTCTCGACGCTGAAGGCCAGGAAATTGGCGCCGAGCTCCGGATCCTCCTCCACGACCTCGAGCCCCGCCGTTACCGCCGCCGAGCTGAGCGCCGCCCGCCAGACCGCCAGGCTCTCTGCAAAGCCGAACCAGGCGGGCGCCAGCGGCCGGCCCCAGCGCGCAAAGCGATAGCGCCCGTCCGAGCGCGTGAAGGCGGCCCGTACGTCGGCCTCTGTCGGCGCCCGCAGATCGCGGGCCGTCTCCTCGGTCATCCGTCGCCACCTTACTCGGCCGGCCTCACTCGCTCTTCACCAACCCGGAAAACCCGGCGACGGCGAGCAGCGAGAGCGCCCAGCCCGCGAAGATGTGAAACCACAGATACCAGCGCCCCCACCAGCCCGTAGAGGTCGCCGGATTGGGGGTCCAATGGGCCTCCTGATGGAGCGCCACGATAGGCAGCAGCGTATCCGCCGAATAGGCGAGCGCGGAGAAGCCGGGATAGGACGCCCCCTCCGCCTGGCGCGCAAAACAATCGAGCACCCGCTCATCCCCGCGCAACCCGGTGGTCTTAACAGCCGCACCCTTGCGGTCGACGGCGGCGAGCGCGAGCGGCGCGTCCAGGGGCGCC
>JBCCLX010000508.1:0-2746 GCA_039026635.1 Pseudomonadota bacterium | reverse complement strand
TTCGGCCAGACAGCACTGCTCGGCTGCGACGTGTGGGAGCACAGCTACTACATCGACTTCCGTAACAAGCGCCCGGCCTATCTCGCCAACTTCCTCGACAAGCTGGTGAACTGGGAAAACGTGACGGCGCGCCTCGAAGCCGCCGGCGGCTGAGCCGCTCTCGAGGGGGCCCCGGCCCCCTCGCTATACCCTTTTGCTACACCCCCAGCGCGCGGGCGAGCCGATCGAGGGCCGCGTCGGGGGTGGGTTCGAGGACCAGATCGCCTTGCAGCGACGGCCCCGCGAAGCCCTGCTCCGTGAAATGGCGGATCAGCGCCTCGAAAGGGCGCCAATAGCCATCCAGATCGAGCAATACGACCGGTTTGTCGGTAATGCCGAGCTGGCGCCAGGTGAGCATCTCCACAAGCTCGTCCAGCGTGCCGGCGCCGCCTGGAAGGGCCAGCACGGCGTCCGCGTTCTCCAGCATCAGCTTCTTGCGCTCATGCATGGTCTCGGTGATCACGGTCGCTGTCAGATCCCGTTTGGCGACCTCCATGGCGACCAATCGGCGTGGGATGAAGCCCATGACAGGCGCGCCCGCCGTGAGTGCTGCCCGCGCCACTGCGCCCATCAGCCCATTGTCCCCCGCACCATAGACCAGCCCCCAGCCCCGGGCGGCAATCGCGCGCCCGGTTTCTTCGGCGGAGGCCATGAAATCGGGCCCATGCCCCGGTCGCGACCCACAATAGACACAAATCATGGGGCATTGGTGTAACATGAGCGTCTCTCCAGCGGCGTCGCGGCCCACTGCAGCCCGGTCGCGACGGCGCGCAGGCGTGCAATACGGCTCGTCGTGCCATAGAGGGGAGTTAATGGAACGGCAACGGCGCGGCGGACTGTGCGGTGAAACGGATCCTGTTGGCAGTGGTGGTGTTGGGCGTTGGTCTGGTGGGCGCGATGGTCGCGACCGGCAGATTGGTCGTCGAGCCCCAACTCGTGCTGGGCGGGAGCGATGATGCGCAGACCGCGTCTGTGTCCCCAGAAAACCTCACCGAAGGCAGCGATGAGCCGCAAGCCGGGGCGAGCGAGGGCGCGCGCCAAGAGCTCACAACCCCGCAGGTGACCGACGAAACCTCAGCGCTCACCGGGGTCGACGATCGTGCGGATGGGGCGCCGGCGGAGGGTGCCGAAGAGACGACAGCGCCAGTGCCCGACGAGACGAGCGACGAGCGCCAGGCCCGCGCAGACCCTACCGGGGAGGAGACCGCCAACGATCAAGCGGCGGGGACGGGAACAGCGACCCAACATGCCGAAGCCGAGCAGGAGCCGGAAGGAGAGCGCGTCGCCGCGCTGCCTGAGGCCACGGTACCCGCTGAGGACCTTGCGCCGGCGTCAGAGCCCGACCTGTCAACGGGCGCTCTAGATGCTGAAACCGATCCCGTTACGGAAGGTGACGATCCGGACAGTGCCGAGTCTGAAGGGGCCGACGCGGCAGGCGACGACCCCAACGCGCCGCGGCTCGACGTCGTGCGTGTCTCGCCCGACGGCATGGCCGTGATTGCGGGGGCGGCGGCCCCGGGCGCTGTCATCGACATTGTACTCGACGGCGAGACCATCGAGACCGTCCAAGCCGATGACGCCGGTGGCTTCGTCGTGATCACCGATGTGGGCGCCGTCACCGCCCCGCGCGCGCTGCAGCTGCGTGTGAGTGGCGCGGGGTCGGAGCCCTCTGCGCTCGAAACGGCTGAGGCCGCTGGGCAGGGCGCCACGTCTTCGCCCACCGCACCCACGGACAGTGCGGACACTGGCACAGATATCGCGCTTGGTGCTGCGGCCGATCTCGACGCGCGCGAAAACGATCGGGACCAGTTGCAGGAGGTTGCCGGCGACGCGCCTGGCGCCCCGCTTGCGGGCGATCCCTCCTTGGGCGCGCCTATCATCCTGCTGCCCACGGACGACGCTTCGGCCCCCCGCATCGTGGGCACGGCGGGAGGGGAGGTCGCCCTCCTCGATCCAGCCGCCGTCGGCCCGCAGCGTTTGGTGCTCGACACGCTCAGCTATGCCGAAGGCGGCGAGGGGCGGGCGAGCGGGCGCGGTCCGGCGGATGCCACCGTCCGGGCCTATGCGGACAATCAATTGGCGGCCTCTGCCGCGGTCTCGCCCTCCGGCAGCTGGGCGCTCGATCTGCCCGCCGCGGTGTTGCGTGAGGCGAGCCTGCTGCGCTTTGACGAGATCGGACCGGATGGCAGCGTGCGCCATCGCCTGGAGACGCGCTTCAGCTACCGCAGCGCCGGCGCCACGCTGGGCCTGCGCGAGCGGACGGTGCGTGTCGAGAAGGGCGACAGCCTCTGGCGCATCGCCGAGAGCGCCTATGGGGACGGCTGGCGCTACAGCGTGATCTTCAGCGCCAATGATGCGCTCATCGCGGATCCGGACCTGATCTATCCGGATCAGGAGTTCGTGGTGCCCGAACTGATCGAACAGGGGGCGACCGAATGATCCGCCCTCGCCAGCGGCGCGGCTGAGACGAGGCCCCCATGCTCAGATCCCGGCGCAGACCAACCACCGCCGGAACGCCCGACCTGAAGATCCTAAGACGCGCAGTGCCCGATCTTTGGCCTTCGGACAGGCCGGACCTGCGCTGGCGCGTGATCCTCTCGCTCGGGATCTGAGCATGGGGGCCTCGTCTCAGCCGCGCCGCTGGCGAGGGCGGATCATTCGGTCGCCCCCTGTTCGATCAGTTCGGGCACCACGAACTCCTGATCCG
>JBCCLX010000507.1:0-2764 GCA_039026635.1 Pseudomonadota bacterium | reverse complement strand
GAAGAGGATCGGGACCTCGCCGCCAGGGCCGTTCAGATGCGGCTCGACGATCTGGAGGACGAAGCCCGTCGCCACGGCCGCATCGAAGGCGTTCCCTCCTCGCTCCAGGATCCCGAAGCCCACCGTGCTGCCGAGCCAATGCGTGCTCGAAACCGCCCCGAAGGTGCCCCGTATCTCCGGTCGTGTCGTGAAGGTCTGGCTCACGCCTCTCGCTCCTGGCCACTGCTGAACGGAACACCTTATGGCATGTTCCGCAGCCCCTCCGCCAAGCTCGACCGATCCGCTCATCGGAGTTTCCGTGCGCGCTAAGGCTTTAGTCTGGACGCCCGTCCAGAGTGAGCTGCCGCGGTCATCACGTAGCGTCAGCTCACCGAGCCCGGCAGGACACGGCCGGGACGTGGAGCACTCGACAGGTTTGTTCTGCGTTGGCTCGCACGGAGCAAGCGAGAGCGCCGGCGTTCGCGCACGGCCTGCCGGTTAAGGAACGCACTCGAAATTGGCGCCGACTGCTTCGAGGCGCGACAAACCTCCCTCGGATCTCGTCGCTAGTGGCCGCTATGACGTGCCACGGACACTCTGGGCGCTTTGTGAGACGGGCTGACCCGCGCCAGGCCTATGCCGCTTGGCCGCGAAGGCCATCCTCTCCGGCGAGAAGCCCCGCATTCCCGCCCGCGGCCGTGGTGTCCACACAGAGGTGGCGCTCCAGGCAGGCATGCGCCTTGTCGGGATGCCCGGTGATGAGCGGGATGATGGGCCCCTCACGCCTAGCCAAGGCCTGGGCATAGGCGCGCCCGATCGCGGGATCCCCCCACCAGATCAGACCGCCAAACGGGGGCAGATCGGAGAGGCTCTCGGGGGCGAGATGCCCCTCGACGCAGAGGGCGCGCCCACCGAGCGCCTCGACGGCGGCGCGTTGCGCGCGCGCCGCCTCTACCCCTGGGCCTGCACAGATCAAGGCAGGGCGCGGCAGGGTCGTCAGCCGGTTGAGCTCACCGGTCGGCCCTGGGAGGATCTGGGAACGGGCCGCGCCTGATCCCGCATCCGATGACTGCAGCGCTGCCCGAAGGGCGCGGACATCGGCGGGCTTATCCCAGCCCGCGGTGACGGGGCGCACAGATCCCGCGGTAAAGCGCGCGAGGTAATGGGGCCCGCCCGCCTTGGGCCCGGTGCCCGACAGCCCCTCTCCGCCAAAGGGCTGGCTGCCGACGATGGCGCCGATCTGATTGCGATTGGCGTAGATGTTGCCCGCGTGAACGGCATCGGCAATCGCCTGCACTCGATCATCGATCCGCGTGTGCAGACCGAAGGTGAGGCCGTATCCCGTCGCGTTCACGGCTTCGACCACACGCATGATGTCCTTTGCCTTGAAGGTGGCGACATGCAGGACGGGCCCGAAGACTTCCTGCTCGAGATCCTCGATACCTCTCACGCGGATCAGGGAGGGGCCCACGAAGGAGCCTGTCTCCGGGGCGGCCAGACGATGCAGAAGCCGGCCCTCGCGCCCGGCCTCATCCACATAGGCGTCGATCTGCCTGGCGGCGTCCTCGGTGATGATCGGACCGATATCGGTCGCGATATCCCAGGGATCGCCGAGGGCCAGCTCATCCATCGCGCCCGTGAGGAGGGTGAGGAACGGCTCCGCGATATCCTCCTGCACATAGAGGCACCGCAGGGCGGAGCAGCGCTGGCCCGCGGATTGAAACGCGGAGACGACGATGTCGCGGATCGCCTGCTCGGGCAGCGCCGTGCTGTCCACGATCATGGCGTTGAGCCCGCCCGTCTCAGCGATCAGAGGCGCACCCGGGGCACAACCCTTGGCCATCGCCGCCTGGATGCGGCGGGCGGTTGCGGTCGAGCCGGTGAAAGCCACGCCATCGATACGCGGATCGGCCGTGAGCGCCGCGCCAACCTCGGCGCCCGTTCCCGGCAGCAGTTGGAGCGCTGTGTGCGGCACGCCGGCCTCGTGGAGCTTACTCACGGCCCAGGCGGCGATTGCCGGCGTCGTCTCTGCCGGCTTGGCCAGGACGGCGTTACCGGTCGCCAGAGCGGCCGCGATCTGCCCGCTGAAAATCGCGAGCGGGAAGTTCCACGGGCTGATGCAGGTGAAGATACCCCGGGCTGGCGCCTCGAGCCCCTCGGCTTCGTGCGCATAGTAGCGCAGGAAATCCACCGCTTCGCGGAGTTCGGCCACCGCGTCAGCCAGCGTCTTGCCCGCCTCCAGGCCAAGCAGCGCAAAACACTCGCCAAATCCCGCCTCATAGAGATCCGCCGCTTGGCGCAGCACCGCGGCCCGGGTGCGGGGCGCGGCGGTCCAGGGCGTGGCTGCGGCCAGCGCCTTTGCCACATCCGCTGGCGACGCCAGGGTCACCTCGCCAAGGATACTGCCGTTGCTTGGGTTGATGAGGGGCTCTCGCTTGCCGCCCTGGGCCCCATCGGCGATCAGCGGGCCTATGGCGAGCGGAGCGGGACGCAAACGCGCCGCATCGATGCGCCGAAGCTCCGTCCCATCGTTGAGGTCAAAGCCCAGGGCGTTGCGCCGCGCGGGTGCGAAGAGATCCGGACCGGTCGTTAGAACCGCCTCGCTGTTCGCCTTCTCTTTGCCCAAGGCCTCGAAGGGGCAGGTCGCAACGACGGAGGCCGGCACCGATGTATCGACGATCTGGTTCACGAAAGAGGAGTTCGCGCCGTTCTCAAGCAGCCGGCGCACCAGATAGGCCAGCAGATCACGATGCGCACCGACGGGCGCATAGATGCGACAGCGCGT
>JBCCLX010000506.1:0-2769 GCA_039026635.1 Pseudomonadota bacterium | reverse complement strand
CCGCCGCTCTCGTGCAGGGCGTCGTCGACCCGCAGATGTGCGGCATCGCGGGCTTCGGCTCCTGCCAGGTCTTCGATCCAACCCGCGGACGCCATGAGGTCATCGACTTCCACGCCAAGACGCCGCTTCGCGCCACGCCCGATATGTGGCTCGACCGGCTCGAAGGCGAGACGCGGGATGGGTTCGGCTTCATCCTGCGCGACAACGTCAATGATCTCGGCCATCAGGCGGTCGCCACGCCTGGGCTGCTGCGCGCCTTCCACGAGATTATGGAGACGCATGGCAGTTGGGACTGGGCCGATATCTGCACGCCCGCCATCGATCAGGCCCGCCAGGGATTCGCGGTGCGCCCGCATGTCCATTTCTGGTGGACGCATGGCTCGGAAAACGGGCGCGTCCCCGTCGAGCGCCGCCTCGCCTATTCGCCCACGGGCCGTGAGATCTACTTCACCGAGGGCCGCGTGAAGCGGATCGGTGAGCGAGTCGAGAACCCCGATCTCGCCCGAACGCTTGAGACCATCGCCCGTGAGGGAGCGGAGGCGTTCTACAGCGGCGAGATCGCGGAGCGCATGGTCGCGGATATGGCCGCGCATGGCGGGCTGATGACGCGTGAGGATCTTTCCGCCTATCGGACGACACGCGGTGCGCCGCTCCAGGGCAGCTACCGCGGCCTCGGGCTCGCGACGAACCATCCGCCCGGCGGCGGGATCATGCTGGTCGAGATGCTGAACATTCTCGAGGGCTTCGATCTGGCCGGGCTGGGGCATAACTCGACCGACTATATCCGCGTCGTGGCCGAGGCGATGAAGGCGGCCACAGCGGACAAGGACGCGCATGTGGGCGATCCGGCCTTCACGACCATCCCGCCGCATCTGAGCGACAAGGGCTATGCCGCCCAGGTCGCTGCGCGCATCCGAGATGGGGAGCGTCTTTCTGTGCCTCGTCTCGGCACGCCGGAGCCACGGGATACGACGCATGTCGCCGTCGTCGACCGAGAGGGTCGCTGCGTGAGCATGACCCATTCGCTCGGCATGCCCTCGGGCGTGATCCCCGAGGGTCTCGGCTTCATGCTCAACGGCTGTATGGCAGTCTTCGATCCGCGGCCGGGGCGTGCCAGCTCCATCGCGCCGGGCAAAAGCCGGTTCAGCTCGATCTGCCCCAGCATCCTGTTCGAGGGGGACGCGCCCCGCCTCGTCATCGGCGCACCCGGCGGCACGCAGATCGCTATGGGTGTGCTGCAGGCGATCCTCAATGTCGTGGACTTCGGCATGGACATGCAGAACGCCGTCTCGGCCCCCCGCTTCTCGGCCACCTCGGACGCGATCGACATCATGAACCGCATCCCCGGCTATGTGGTGGAGCCGCTCGAGGCAGAGGGCTATGAGATCGTCCGCTCCGCCCTGACGTTCGGCATCGCTGCAGTGCACGGGATCCGGATCGAGGGCGACCAGCTCGATGGCGGCGCCGACCCGGGCCACGACGGCATGGCGCTCAGGGTCTAGGACGAGCGGGCGACGACCCGCGGTTCAGGACGAGCGGGCCAGGTGCAGACCGGCGGCAGCGACGGCGATGGCTGCGGCGACATAGGCCGCTTCATAGCCGAAGAGCACGGCGAGAAGGGCGAAGATCGGTGGCGTCGCCATATAGGCGATGAAGGTGAAGAAGGTCGCCGCGGAGGTCGCCTCGCTCACCTCGGCCTCAGGGGCGACCGCAGCGATCTCGGCCAGGAACAGCCCGTTCCATGTGGCCACCACGGCGCCGATCAGCGCCGCGCCCACGAAAAGGGCCGGCAGGGGAAGGCCGAAGCCCGCCGTCATGGTGAGGAGCGTGCCCAAGGCGGAAGCCCCGGCCAGGATGACGAGAACCCGCAAGCGCCCCCCCAGCATATCGCCCAGCAGATCGGCAAGCATGCCGACCCCGATCCGCCCCACGACGCTCGCGATCTGCAGCGTTGCGAAGAGCGCACCGGCGACCGGCAGGGAAAGACCGACACCGTCGACGAGATAGGTCGTCAGGAAGGTGAAAGCCGCACCCTGGGCGGCAGCGAACCCGAGGCTCGCGACCGTGAGCCGTCGCAGCGCGGGCAGGCGGGCAAGCGTTGCGAAGGGTCGGCGTAGATTGCCGAGGGCGAGGATGGCACCGAGGCGAAGCTGGCCCTCGGGCGCGCCTTTGAACGGGCCGCCAGCGATCAGCAGGAAAGCCGCGCAGGCGAGCGGCAGGAGGGCCATCGCAGCGAGCCCCGCCTGCCAGGAATGCGCCGCGGCGAGGCCCACGGCCACAATCCCGGCTATCGCACCACCCGCCGGCACCCCCGCCATGCGCACGGAGAAGAGCGTGCCCCAGAGTCTGCGCGGTGTGGACGAGGCTAGGATAGCGCTGCCGGCGGGCGCGGTCGCTGCATAGGCGAAACCGACCAGGGGCGCGGCAAGAAGGATGGCGGCGGCACTGCCGAGCAGCATCGTGCCCGCCGCCGTCGCAGAGAGTAGGCAGGCGGCCCCCAGCGCCCGCACGGGGCCAAGCGGGCCGATCACCGACGCACTGGCCGCAAAGAACCAGACAGCACCCAGATGGACGAGCCCTCCGATCAGCCCGATCCCTTCGGGCGGCAGCCCGGCCGCGCGGGTCAGTTCGGGACCGAGCGCGGAGATGCTGTGCTGAACCGCGGCAAGCACGGTCTGCGGCAACACGACGACGGCCATGGCGAGCCAGAGCCCTGGGCTTGTCCCAGCACCGTTGGCGTCCAAACCCCTGCCCCTGCTTTCCGGGGTG
>JBCCLX010000505.1:0-2776 GCA_039026635.1 Pseudomonadota bacterium | reverse complement strand
CCGATACGCGGTGGGGCCCGTCTGGCGCAACGAGAAGCCTGGGCCGGGGCGATACCGGCAGTTTTATCAATGCGATGCGGATACAGTGGGGGCGGCCAGCGTCGCCGCGGATGCCGAGATCTGCATGATGCTCGCCGACGCCTTCGCGGCCGTGGGCATCGCCGAGCAGGACGTCGCGATCCGCATCAACAACCGCAAGGTGCTGAACGGCGTGATGGAGGCCGCAGGCCTTCTCGACCCCACCGATCCGGAAGCCCGCGCCGCCGAGCGCGGTATCGTGCTCCGCGCCATCGACAAGCTCGACCGGCTGGGTGAGGACGGCGTGCGCGCGCTCCTCGGCGAGGGCCGTAAGGACGAAAGCGGCGATTTCACCCGCGGCGCCGGGCTCGCCGCCGAGCAGGCCGAGACCGTCATGGGGTTCGTGAGCGCAGGCCGGCCCGAGGCCGCAGCCACGCTGGCGCGGCTCCGCGAGCTGGTCGGCTCGTCTGAGACGGGGCGCGCCGGTGTGGACGAGCTGGAGACCATCGCGACACTGCTCGAGGCGCAAGGCTATGGGACGCGGGCGAGCGTAGACCCGTCGGTGGTGCGCGGCCTCGGCTATTACACCGGGCCCGTCTTCGAGGCGGAGCTTACCTTCGAGATCACCGATGAAGACGGGCGGCGGCGTCAGTTTGGCTCGGTTGCCGGGGGCGGGCGCTACGACGATCTCGTGAAGCGTTTCACGGGCCAGGAAGTGCCGGCGACGGGCATCTCCGTCGGTGTCGACCGTCTGCTCGCTGCCCTGCGTGCCATCGGTCGCGCGGGTCAGGCGGAGGCGACGGGCCCCGTCGTGATCCTGGCGCTCGAGCGGGACAACATGGCCGGCTACCAGGCGATGTGTGCGGAACTGCGCAATGCCGGCATCCGGGCGGAGGTCTTCTTGGGCGGCGGCAACATGGCCAAGCAGCTCAAATATGCCGACAAACGCGGCGCGCCCGTGGCTGTGATCGAGGGGACGGGGGAGCGCGAACAGGGGATCGTGCAGATCAAGGACCTGATCCTCGGCGCCAAACTCTCGAGCGAGATCGAGACGCGCGAGGAATGGGCCGAACAGCCCGCCCAGAAGGCGATCCCGCGCGGCGATCTGGTCGCGACCCTGCGCGCGATGGCGGCGAGCGGTTGGAGCGCCTCAGGATGAGCATCCGCCGATGACCCCCGACGTCTTCGCCCGCACCGGCGCTGCCTGGCAGGGCGATGCGCTGGCCGAGATCGACGCCCTGCTGGCGACACTCGGCCGGGCCCATGCCGCCGCCGGCTATCGCCCTGTCTCGCCGCCACATCTCTTCCCCGCCGAGGTGCTGCTCGCGCTCTATGGCGAGGATGTGCGTGGGCGCGCCTTCCTGTTCCCGGGTGGCAGCGGTGGGGGCAGCGGGGGCGAGGAGCTCTGCCTACGCCCCGATTTCACCGTGCCTGTCGCCATCGCCCATGGCGCGGCCGGCTGGGGGCGCGCGGCGCGCTATGCCTATCATGGACCGGTCTTTCGACGGCCACCCGAAGGCTCAGGGCGGCCGATCGAATATCTGCAGGCCGGCATCGAGAACATCGGCGCGGCCGACCCGGCGGCAGCAGAGGCTCAGGTTCTGGCGCTCACACTCTCCGGCCTCGAGGCCATAGACGCCGGCGCCTCGGCGCTGATGACCGGCGATCTCGGCATCGTCTTCGCCCTGCTCGACGCCCTCGAGATGCCGGCCCAACGGCGCGCCCGGCTCAAGCGCCACATCTGGCGTCCGTCGCGCTTTGCAAGCCTCCTGGAGGAGGCCACGTATGGCGCTGCGGATGGTGCTGGCAAGACGCCGGGTGCCGCGCTGCCAGCCGGCCTGGCGGAGGCGAGCAGGGCCGGCACCGAAGCGCTAGAGGCCTTTCTCACTTCGAGCGGCGATATCCTTGGCCTGCGCGGGATTGATGAGATGACGGCGCGCGTTGCAGCCCTCGAGGCTGCCGCCGCCGACCCCCCAATGCCCCCCGAACACGCCCGTCTCATCGACGCCGTCTTCGCCATCCGCGGTGAAGCGGGGGAGGCCCTCGTGGCGCTCCGCCGCCTCGCCGCCGAGGCTGAGGTCGATATCACAGGCGCCCTCGATGCCTTTGAGCGCCGGCTCGATGCCTTCAACCGGGCAGGTCTCGATGGTGAGACCCTGCCCTTCGACGCGAGCTTCGGGCGCACGCTCGAATATTATGACGGCTTCGTCTTCGAGGTCACTGCACGCGGGCGACCGGAACTGCCGCCGCTCGCCGGCGGTGGGCGTTACGACAGCCTCACCTTGCGCCTCGGCGCTGAGCGGCCCGTGCCGGCCGTCGGTGCGATGATCCGGCCTGAGACGGCGATGGCCGCCCGGGGTGACGGTCGCCCGATCGGGCGCACGACACTCGCCGCCCCGCGCCTGCCGGATGCGCGCGCCATCCCCGCCGGCGATCTCGTGCTGGCGCTGCCGTCCAAGGGCCGGCTGCAGCAGGCGACGATCGACTGGTTTGCCGAGCGCGGCGTCACGATCCGGCGCACAGGCGCGGGGCGCGAATACGCGGCCGTGGCCGAGGGGCTTGGCGCCGAAGGGCTCGGCGTCGCCCTGCTCTCGGCCGGAGAGATCCCAGCCGCCCTCGAACAAGGGCTCGTGCATCTTGGCGTGACGGGCCTCGATATGGTCGAGGAGCGCATCGCCCTCTGGCGCGATAAGCTCGACAGCGCGACGCCGATGGGCTTTGGCCATGCCGATCTGATCGTCGCCGTTCCGGGCTGGTG
>JBCCLX010000504.1:0-2777 GCA_039026635.1 Pseudomonadota bacterium | reverse complement strand
GATCAGCGGAGCCATAGCGACCCGCGCGCCCGCCGTCCAATCGCAGCGCTAGGTGCGGGCGACCCCTGACGCCCCGCTGGTCCTGCCAATGGCGCAGGACGAGTATGCCATGCCTTCGGAGAGGAAGCTGAAGCCCAGCAGCATGGCGAGATTCGTGGGCGCCACGTCAGGGGCGTAGAGGTAAAGTCCACCGCTCATCACGATCGAGACGAGCCCTGAAAAGCCGATCTCTCGCCAGCAGGCCTCGGACCGCCCCAGCCACGCCATCATGACGCGCAGGGTCCCCCCTGCCAGGAGGAGCGCCGCAATCAGTAGCATGAGCGCGTCCGCGCCCCAGAGCGGATTGGCAAAGATCAGCACCGCGCCCAGGAGGGAGAGGATGGCGCTGAGCAGCGACCAGGGGCGAAACGACCCATCGGGCCCCGCGATGGCATAAAGGAGCTGGAGCACGCCGCCGCCGGCCATGCCGACACCCGCGAGCAGAGCCACCGCGCTATGGCTCGGAAGCGGGAAGAAGAAGGCGAGCATGCCCAGCACATAGAGCCAGGCAGCGAGGGCGATCAGCAGCCACACACCTCGATCCAGTCCCAGGAGAGCTTCAGGCCTGCCCTGCGCTGTATCGCTCTGCATGCGCGATCCTCCCCCGGCCGCAGCGCGGGACCACCCGCGCGCCGCCCATAGTCTATTGGAAAACGATCACGCTGCAACGACGGCGCTTTCTCCAGCCTCCGCGATCCGCAGCGCAACGACGGTGCCGACGGGGTGCTCGACGGGCGTGTGGACCTCGGCGAAGCTCGGCGTACGGCCAAGCTGCGGCCGCTCCATGAGGACAGGCTGCGTTGTCCGGAGAAGGGCTCTGAGGTGGCGTGCCCGCGCCGCCTCACCGGCCGCGCGCAGGCGGGACGCCCGCTCCTGGCGCAGGGCCTTCGGCAGCTGGGGCATCCGCGCGGCGGGCGTGCCCTCGCGGGCCGAGAACGGAAAGACGTGGAGCCAGGTCAGCCCGCACTCCTCGATGAGCGCGAGGCTCTGGTCGAACATCGCCTCCGTCTCAGTCGGAAACCCTGCAATCAGATCGGCGCCGAAGACGATGTCGGGCCGCTGCGCGCGCATCTCCATGCAGAAGCGGATCGCATCCTCGCGCAGATGGCGCCGCTTCATGCGCTTGAGGATCAGATCGTCGCCGGCCTGCAGGCTCAGGTGCAGATGCGGCATCAGCCGCGGCTCTGAGGCCATGGCATCGACCAGCGCCGCGTCCGCCTCGATGCTGTCGATGGAGGAGATGCGAAGGCGCGCAAGATCCGGCACCAGCCTCAGGATGCGCTGCACCAGATCGCCGAGCGGCGGCTGCCCCGGCAGGTCCGCGCCCCAGGAGGTGAGGTCGACGCCCGTGAGCACCACCTCCTTGAAGCCTCGGGCCACCAGCCGGCGGATCTGCTCGACCACCACCCCCGCGGGGACGCTGCGCGAAGGGCCGCGGCCATAGGGGATGATGCAAAAGGTGCAGCGATGGTCACAGCCGTTCTGGACCTGCACATAGGCGCGCGCCCGGCTGCCGAACCCGTCGATCAGATGCCCGGCGGTCTCCGTCGCGCTCAGGATATCGTCGACCTGCACTGGCTCGGTTTCGGCGGCGGGATCGGCCAGGGCAGCCCAGGTGCTGGCGCGCATCTTCTCGAGATTGCCGATCACCTGGTCGACCTCGGGCATCGCAGCGAAGGTCTGCGGTTCGGTCTGCGCGGCACAGCCCGTGACGATAATGCGGGCGTTGGGATGATCGCGGCGCAGGCGCCTGATCCGCTGGCGCGCCTGGCGCACGGCCTCGGCCGTCACGGCGCAGGTGTTGACGACGACCGTATCGGACAGCCCCGCCTCGGTCGCCAGATCGCGCATCGCCTGGCTCTCATAGGCATTGAGGCGACAGCCGAAGGTCTCAAAAACCGGCGGCGCTGCTGCCGTTGCGCGTTCTGGCTCAGCCGCCGAAGGCATCGCGACAGCGTCGGTCATTCCGCGGCTTCCCGCGCGGCATCGCCGGCAAGCCCCGCCAGAAAGGCCGGCGTCAGGCGACCCTCGAAGACATCCGCCACGGGGCCTGCCATCAGCACATGATCGTCGGCCCGCCATTCGATCTCCAGCGTGCCGCCAGGCAGCATCACGCTCACCACCCGATCCGTGAGGCCCCGCAGATGCCCTGCAACGGCGATGGCACAGGCGCTTGAGCCCGAGGCAAGCGATGGACCGACCCCGCGCTCCCACACCGCCGCCCGCACCACGCGCCGGGAGAGGACCTGGACGAACTGCACATTCGTCCGCTCCGGGAAAAGCGCATGGTGCTCCACCACCGCCCCCTCGGCCCGCCAGTCCACCGCGTCCAGATCCTCGACGAAATGCACCGCATGGGGATTGCCCATGTTCACCGCGACGGGCGCGCGCGCCAATGGCAGCGACAGGGTATCGACGGGCTCGGCCAAGGGGATCGCCTCCCAGGCAAGCGCAGGCTTTCCCATATCCACCGAAACAATCCCGTCGGCCCGCAGCCCTGCCGTCAGCACACCGCGCCCGGCGACGTCGATCGCCAGCTCCGGCCCCCGCCCCTCATCGAGAAGCAAGCGCGCGATGCAGCGCGTGGCGTTGCCGCAGGCAGCTGACGTCGAGCCATCCGCGTTCCAATAGGTCACCCGCACATCCGCCCCGGGCCGATCAGCTGCCGTCAGGACCGCCAGTTGATCGAACCCGACCCCGCGATGGCGATCGGCGAGCGCACGCGCCAGCGCCGGCGT
>JBCCLX010000503.1:0-2792 GCA_039026635.1 Pseudomonadota bacterium | reverse complement strand
GCTGAAGGCCGAGGGCGTGAGCCTTGGCTACGACGCGGCCCCGGTGCTCTCGCGCGTGACCTTCCGCCTCGACCAGGACGACCGCATCGCACTCCTCGGCGCCAATGGTCAGGGTAAGTCGACGCTGGCGAAGTTCATCGCAGGCAAGCTCCAGCCCCAGGCCGGGCGGCGGGAGGCGAGCGGCAAGCTCCGCATCGGCTTCTTCGCGCAGCACCAGGCCGAGGAGCTGGTGCTAGGGGAGACGCCGCTCGACCATATGCGCCGCGCGCTGCCAGACGAGCTGCCCGCCAAGCTCCGCAGTCGCCTTGCCCAGGCCGGGATCGGCGCCGAAATTGCGGAGACCAAGGTCTCGGCCCTCTCCGGCGGGCAAAAGGCGCGGCTGCTGCTATGCCTCGCCGTCCTCGATGCGCCGCATCTCCTGATCCTGGACGAGCCGACGAACCATCTCGACATGGAAAGCCGCGAGGCGCTGGTCGAGGCGCTGAACGCTTACAACGGCGCCGTGATCCTCATCACCCACGACCCGCATCTGGTTGAACTCGTCGCCGACCGGCTCTGGCTCGTGAAGGACGGCCGTGTGACGCCCTTCGAGGAGGATCTAGATGCCTATCGCCGCCTGATCACCACCGCACCCGAGCGGGCGACCGCTGGCGGCACCCCAGGCGGGGCACCGAGCGAAGCTGCCGGGACCGCCGAACGTCGCGGCCGCGCCGAAACCCGCCGCGCCCTCGCCCCCTTGAAGGCCGAGGTGGCCGCGGCCGAAGCGCGGCTTGAGAAGATCGCCGAGCTTCTCGCGCGCCTCGACGCGATACTGGCGGACCCGGCACTCTATGACGGCCCGTCCGAGAAGATCGAGGCGCTCAACCAGAAACGCGGTGAGCTCTTGGCAACGCAGGAGAAGGCCGAGGCTCAGTGGCTGGAGGCGAGCGAACGCCTGGAGGCCGCGACCGCCGCTGCCTGAGCCGGAAGGCCGTCACGCCCAGGCATCCGCGCGGGGTTAAGGAGGGTTGCCTGGTCAGCCCAAGCACTGATGGGATGCTACCGGGCGCTTAGCCGCTCTCAGCCTTCTTCTCCCAGCCGCCCTTCTCGCCTTGAGCCCAATAGACGGCCTTCAGACCGGCAGCGGTCGCGGCCCGCCATTCGGTGCGTGCGGTCTCGACGGCCGCCTCGTCATGGCCGTCGAAGAGGAGCGCCGTGCGGGTCCGCGCCCCGGCCTCGGCCGGATCGAGGGCAGCGCCATCCACCAGGAACAGCGCCTCGCGCGGCCCGCCTTCGGGTGCGGGCGCGGTCGTCAGCAGCACGGGCTGGCGATCCGCATGGGGTTGTCCCGCCTGGCCATGGGGCAGGAAAATCTCCTGGCTGAAGGTCCAGAGCACATGGTCGAGCGCGTCGAGCCGCGCCGGATCCCGACCCCGCACTTCAGAGCGCCAGCCACGCTCCAGCGCCCGGGTCAGCATCACCGGCAGCACCTTCTCGAGCGGCGCCTGGGTCAGGTGGTAAAAACCGAGCTCGCTCAACCCGCCCTCAACCCTCGTAGCGGGTGCGCACGAGCTGATCGAGCGCGGCGACCCCCCAGCCCGTCGCTCCCTTCGGCGCGAGATCCGTGCCGCCCGAACTTTCGGCGACACCTGCGATGTCGATATGGATCCAGGGCGTGCCCTCCTCGACGAAGGCATGCAGGAACTCCGCCGCCGTGACCGAGCCCGCCGGCCTGCCGCCCGTGTTCTTGATATCCGCCTTCCGGCTCTTGAGCTGATCCGCATAGGGCTTGCCGAGCGGCAGACGCCAGCAATCGTCCCCGGTCGCCTCGCACGCGGCCTCAAGATCCGACGCGAGCCCATCATCGGTCGCATAATACCCTGCCCGATGATGGCCGAGCGCAATGATCACGGCGCCGGTCAAGGTCGCGAGATCGACGATGGCCGAGGGTTTGAACGCCTGCTGCACATGCCAAAGGACGTCGCACAGGAGCAGCCGGCCCTCGGCATCCGTGTTGATGATCTCGATCGTGTCGCCCTTCATCGACTTCACGATATCGCCCGGGCGCTGCGCGTTCCCGTCGGGCATGTTCTCGACGAGACCGACGACGCCGATCACGTTTGCCTTGGCCTTGCGCAAAGCGAGTGTCCGCATCACGCCAGAGACGACGCCCGCGCCGCCCATATCCATGGTCATGTCTTCCATGCCACCGGCAGGCTTCAGCGAAATGCCGCCCGTGTCAAAGACGACACCCTTGCCGACCAGCGCGAAGGGCGCTTCGTCGCCGCCGCCCATCCACTTCATCGTGACGACCTTGGTCTCGCTGACCGAACCTTGACCGACGCCGAGAAGCGCGCGCATCCCCAGCGCCTCGAGCTCTGGCTCACCCATGATCTCGACCTCGAGCCCCAGCTCCTGCATCGCGGCGAGGCGGGCTGCGAATTCCTCCGTCGTCAGCCGGTTCGCGGGCTCGTTCACCAAATCGCGCGTGAAGTAGATGCCTTCGGCCAGCGCCATATGCGCGCTGCTTTCCCGCGCCAGCGCTTCCGCATTGTCCGCCAACACCCGCAGGCTGCGCGGCGGCGGCGGGCCCTCCGCATCCTCCTCGGGCTTCTTGTACTCGCGGAAATCGTAAAGGCGGAGGGCGACGGCCAGCACGAACCCCGCGATCATTTCATCGGGCGCCGTTCCGCTAGTGGCGATCGTGACAGCGCCCTTGGGCGCGAGCGCCTTGGCCACAGCACCACCCACTCGGCGGAGCGCCGCGCCATCCGCGTCCTCACCGGCGCAGGCCAGCACCAAGCGGCGCGCCG
>JBCCLX010000502.1:0-2800 GCA_039026635.1 Pseudomonadota bacterium | reverse complement strand
TGAAGTCCATGTCGCCGAGATGGTCCTCGTCGCCGAGGATATCCGTCAGCACCGCGAATTGGCCGTCGCTCTCGAGGATCAGACCCATGGCGACGCCCGCGACCGGGGCTTTCAGCGGCACGCCGGCGTCCATCATGGCGAGCGAGCCGCCGCAGACCGTGGCCATCGAGGAGGATCCGTTGGACTCGGTGATCTCCGAGACGAGGCGGATCGTGTAGGGGAAGTCGGTCGCCGCCGGCAGCACGGCCTGCAGCGCGCGATAGGCGAGCTTGCCGTGACCCACTTCGCGGCGTCCCGGCGGGCCCATGCGCCCGGCCTCACCCACCGAATAGGGCGGGAAGTTGTAGTGCAGCAGGAAGCGTTCCCGGCTCTCGCCTTCCAGCGCGTCGATGATCTGCTCATCATCGCCGGTGCCGAGCGTCGTGACGATCAGGCCCTGCGTCTCACCGCGGGTGAAGAGCGCCGAGCCGTGGGTCCGAGGCAGAACGCCCACCTCGCTCACGATCGGGCGCACGGTCGTCAGATCACGCCCGTCGATGCGCTTGCCCGTGCGGATCACATCGCCGCGCAGCACCGCGCTTTCGAGCGCCTTGAAGCAGCTCTTGAGCGCCCCCTCCTGCTCGAGATCCTCCTCGGAAAGCGCGGCCTTCGTGCTCTCCCGCGCGGCCCCGATGGCCTCCTGGCGGGCCAGCTTGTCGGTGATGGCGAAGGCATCGCGCATCGCGCTCTCGCCCGCCGCCTTGACCTTGTCGTAGAGTGCAGAGTTGTCATCGGGCTGGAAGTCGAAGGGCTCTTTGGCGGCCTTCTCGGCCAGCGCGATGATCGCATCGATCACCGGCTGCATCGCCTGATGGCCAAAGGTCACGGCGCCGAGCATCTCTTCCTCGGACAGCTCATAGGCTTCCGACTCGACCATCATCACCGCGTCCTGCGTGCCCGCGACAACCAGGTTGAGCCGCTGCTCCGGGTTCTCGACGAGCTTGTGCATATCGTCGACATCCGGGTTCAGCACGTACTGACCGTCAACGAAGCCCACGCGCGCCGCCCCGATAGGGCCGAGGAAGGGCGCCCCCGAGAGCGTGAGCGAGGCCGAGGCGGCGATCATGCCCAGGATGTCCGGATCGTTCTCAAGGTCATGGGAGAGCACGGTGACGATCACCTGCGTCTCGTTCTTGAACCCCGGCACGAAGAGCGGCCGGATCGGCCGGTCGATCAGCCGCGAGGTCAGCACCTCCTTCTCGGTGGGCTTCGCTTCGCGCTTGAAGAAGCCGCCCGGGATCTTGCCCGCAGCGTAATAGCGCTCCTGATAGTGGACAGTGAGCGGGAAGAAATCGAGGCCGATCTTCGGCTTCTTCTCATAGACCGTGGTGGCCAGCACCGTGGTCTCGCCCATGGTGGCGAGGACGGCGCCATCGGCCTGGCGGGCCACACGACCCGTCTCGAGCGTGAGCGTCTTGCCGCCCCACTCGATCTCCTGTTTGGCGATATCGAACATGTTTCATCCTTGGTCAGGCCCGCCGCCCCCTGGCGTGCGGCCCTCTGCGTCGACGGTCGCGCGCTCGCGAACCGCGGCCCCCCGGTTTCAGCCGCCGCTCCTCGGCCGGGGGGCCGGGCCGGGGCGGGTCGCAGCCGCAGGCCTCACCCGCAGCCGGAACAGCATAACGAAAGGCGGCGCGGACACCATTGTCCGCGCCGCCCCATGGCTCATTCGGTCGCGCTCACCGGCGGATGCCGAGGCGCTTGATCAGGGACTGGTAGCGCGCCACGTCGCGTTCCTTGACATAGTCGAGCAGCTTGCGGCGCTGGCTGACCATCTTGAGGAGACCGCGGCGGGAGTGGTTGTCCTTCTTATGGCCCTTGAAGTGCTCGGTCAGATTGGTGATCCGTTCGGTCAGAATCGCGACCTGCACATCCGGCGAGCCCGTGTCGCCGTCCTTGGTGCCATATTCCTTGATGAGCGCTTCCTTGCGCTCGGGCGTGATCGACATCGGGTGGTCCTTTCGGCTCCAGAGGGCGCAGGGCCTCTCACAGGTTGAAAACACGGCTCGGGCGAAAGAGCGCACCCTCGCGGGTCCCGATCGCGACCGGCTGACCGCCCTCATGCGCCCAACCCGTCTGCCCTTCGGCCGGCCCTGCGCCCGGGCCTACCGGGATCGCCTGGCCGCGCCGCAACCGCTCCGCGTCTGTCTCCGAGACGGCCAGGGCCGGGATGTCGTCCAGCCCGGTCGCCACCGGCAGCAGATGCGCGGAAGCGGCCTCATGCCCGATCCCTTCCGACGCGTCAAACGAAATCGCCCGCTCGAGCGTCATGGCCCCGCTCCTCAAGCGCCGGAGCGCCGCGACATGCCCCTCGCAGCCAAGCACCCGCCCCAGATCCCGCGCGACCGAGCGGACATAGCCCCCCTTGCCACAGGTCATCTCCAGAACCGCGTGATCCGCATCCGGCCGGTCCACCAAGTCCAACCGCGCCACAAAGAGCGCCCGCGGCGCCAGCGCCGGCAATGCCTCGCCCTCTCTCGCCGCCCGCGCGACGTCATAGGCGCGCCGCCCATCGAGCTTCACCGCCGAATAGGCCGGCGGCACCTGCTGGATCTTTCCTCGAAACCCCGTCAGCGCCGCCTCGATCGCCCCGTCGCTCGGCCGCTCCGCGCTTTCGGCAATCACCGCGCCCTCAGCATCATCGGTCGTCGTCGCCTGACCGAGCCGGAGGGTGAAACGGTAGGTCTTATCGCCCTCCTGGACGAGCGGCACGGTCTTGGTCGCCTCCCCAAAGGCGATGGCCAAGAGGCCCGAGGCCAGC
>JBCCLX010000501.1:0-2811 GCA_039026635.1 Pseudomonadota bacterium | reverse complement strand
CGTTCACCTGGCGGGCCAAGAGCGCCTCTTCGAGGATCACGATGCGGCCGGCGCGGTGACGGTTGACGTCTGCGACCACATCGCCGAGGGGCGCGCCACGGAAGATAAGGCTTCCGCCCCGCCATGCGGCAATCTCCTCCTTGAGGACCGACCTTGGCGCGCTCATGCCGGTGTCGGAGAGGCGCACCGCTCTCCCGGCGACGACCTCTGCCCGAACGCCGTGACCAGCCGCGCTAACCGCTCCCCGAGCGCAGGCCAGTTCAATATCGTCAGCGCCGTGCTTGAGCGCGAAGGCCGCCTCCTGCGCCGTGATCTGCCAAGCCTTAGCAGAGGCGATCAGTGGCGCGGTCTCCCGAGCCTGCACATCGAGATAGACAGCGCCAGCCTTCAGCAGGACCTCCGTGGCGGATGGGAGCTCGGTCAAGTCGATCATGCTATCGCCGTCCAGGGCGATCGTCAGGTCGGGAGAGATATCGATCCTGCGTTGTTCACCGCGCGCCGTGGCGTGATCGGCGGTCAGCGCGCGCCATCTTGGCACCATGCCGAGCGTGCCGGCCAGGTGAAACGCCCCTGCCGCGGCCAGGGAGCCGGCGATCAGGCGCCGGCGCGTCAAGACCGGCGGAGGCCCGACTTCGACGTTCTCCGAGGCGAGGTTTGCCAGCGCGCGGAGGCGCCGCGCCTCTTGGAACGCGGCTTCATGCGAGGGCGATGTCCTGCGCCAGCGCTGCAACGCGTCCTGCTCCGCCGGGCTGATCCCGCCGTCCATGGTGCGCACGACCCAGGCGCGCGCTTCGCGGGCAAGCGCGCTGGGCTCCGGGTCCATGTCGGGTTCGTGTGACATCTTCGTCTGGCCGATGCGCTCCACTTTCCGAGGCCTATAGCACAGGACGTCTGGGAGCTATCGGTACCGCCGTCATGGTGGGACGCGGGGTCCGAGCCGGTCGGCACAGTGGTCCAAGGCCATGCGAAGCTCCGCCTCGACCGTTCTTTTTGAGACCCCGTAGCGTCTGGCGACCGCGCGACGGTCCTCGCCTCTCAGGCTGACCAGCACGAAGATGTCGCGTCGGCGCTTGGGCATCTCGTTCAAAGCCTGGCGCAAGGCGCTGATCTCGCTGCGCCACATTGCGATCTCTTCAGGCACCGCACGTCGATCGACCACCTCGCTCCCGGCGCTGAGATCGGCCCTCGGCGGCGTTCGCCGGCGCTTGCGTAGGAAATCATGGACGAGGCTGGCGGCGATGCGTCGAAGATAGGGGCCCGGCGCCCCGGCCGCTCGATCCGCATTTCGGGACAGACGCAGCCAAGCCTCCTGGGTCAGATCATCGCATTCGTCGATCGTGCGCAGGCATTTCGCGAAGTAGCGGCGCAGGCCGGGTTCTTGAGCGACGAAGAACGCGGCAAGATCTCCCTCGGCGTCGACATCGCCTTTAGACATACCAAGAAGCCCCCTGGAGAAGAGCGGCGATCTTGGCTGGCGACAGAAGCCGTCACCTGGCTAGAGCCCTCGAACCCATAGCAGTCGCGATGAGAGGTTGAAACCCATGAGCGTGAGGTCCCGTTTCCTCCGCGCACCCCTCTCGATCGTGACCCTCTGGCTCAAATCGTGGGCTTGCCGGCCGCGCCGCGTGGCGGGCCCGGACACGCCGGATGACGAACGGCTCATGCGTTCCCAAGTCGCGTCGGCCGCGCTGCACTCGGGAACCAACCCCGCTAGCCCTGGCCCGGTCGCATCGCTCTGGCATGCAGCGCGGGCGTCAAATGCATCTTTGGTCGTGATCGAAGGGCGTGTAGATCTGGCCCGACAGCCCCGGCCTTGGGGTGCTGACCATCTGGAGGTCTCGGCTTGTCTCTCAACTACGTCACGCTCGGGTCTAACGATGTCCCGAAGGCCCGCGCCTTCTTCGATGCCGTGCTGCCGGTCATCGGGGGTCAGATGATCGCCGAGTACATGCCGCATGCCTTTTGCTACGGGCTGCGGGGCGGTGGACGGATCTGGGTGCTGTCGCCTTTCAATGGTGAGACCGCCACGGTCGGGAACGGCAACATGGTGGGGCTTCTCTGCGAGAGCGAAGCAGAGGTCGATGCGGCCCATAAAGCGGCGCTGGATCATGGCGCTGTCGATGAGGGCAAACCCGGCCCCCGGCCGCTCTACGGGCCCGATTTCTATGGCGCCTATGTCCGGGATCTGGACGGCAACAAGATCAGCTTCGTCATCTTCGGGGAGGCGAGCGCATCGTGATCGGCGCTGCCCACTCGGCGAGAGTGGGCGCCAGGATGCGGTTGGCTGCCTGTCATCTGTCAGCGGCCGATGGCTCTGAAGCGGGGTCGTTCGGTTCTGCTGTGGCCTGTCCCGATTGACGCCAGGATGACCCGTCAATAGCCTCACGACCACACCGAAAGGACTGCATCACGCCATGGCGCACCGCATCGTATTCGTGATCGTAAGGCGACCGACGCCGTAGCCGATAGTTGCTGCGGAGTGTCTTGCGCCCCCGAGCTTTCGCCGGGGGCTTTTTTGTCCCGACGCCCTTTCGAGATAACCCGCGATGCGCGCCGCCACATCACCGCCAAGCCTCGTGACGCTCGTTCTTCTGACGGCGCTTTCGACGCTCACACTCAACATGTTCCTCCCCTCGCTTGCGGGGATGGCGGAGGGTTTCGAGGCGCCTTACGCGACCGTGAGCCTCGCCGTGGCAGGCTATCTCGCCGTCACCGCGGTCGTGCAGCTCATCGTGGGGCCTCTCTCGGATCGACTGGGCCGACGCCCAGTCGTGCTGGCGGGCACAGCGATCTTCACGCTCGCCTCCCTGG
>JBCCLX010000500.1:0-2830 GCA_039026635.1 Pseudomonadota bacterium | reverse complement strand
GGTGTCTTGTAGCGATTGTTGACGCCCCGCAGGAGATTGAGGTGCAGCTCCTGGAAGTCCTCCTGATTGTAGAACACTCGCTTGCAGCCGCCGAGATCGCGCCCGGCGATCTCCTCCACTGAGCGATCCGTGACGAGATAGACGTCGAGCTCCGGGCGGACCTTGTGGATCAGCCGGCATAGCTCTGGGGCCATGTCCTCTTCCGCCAGCGCATCCGTATCCTCATCCCCGATCCGGCTGAGGTATTTCTTCAGGATCGGCAGGTCGTGCTCTGATTTGCGGCCGAGACCGGATCGCACCACCACCGCCTGGATGTTGTGGTTGAAAAGGATGCCGATGAGCGCGTCCTCCAGCGTCGGGACGATCACCGGCTCATAGACGAAGCTGTCCTCCTGGCGGCGCATACGATGGAGCGAGGCTTTCAGCCAATCCGCTTGCTGATCGGTCACGCGGTCGACGATCAGCGTCTCGAAATAGGGACGGGCGAGCGCGCGGGCCTCGAGCGGCTGGGTCTGCTCGTCCTCGACATCCTCAAGATCGTGATCATCGGCGGCCAGGGTGATGCGACGGCGGCGATAGGCGCCGGTGGAGAGCGCACGGACGACGCGGCGCACCGAGACGGCGAGATCGTCGTAATGCCCGAGCTGCAGCTGGCGGCGCATGAAGTTGAAGGCGGCAAGGCCGGGAAAGGCCCAGTAGCTCTCGATGGGTTCGAGCACCTCGAACTGCGCGATCAGCTTCTTATCGAGCGCCGCGGCGCGCTTTGCCGGCACGCCCGCAGCACGCTCGGCGGCCAGCTGCTTGATATGGCTCCAACGGTCGGAGCGGAGTTGGACTGCGCTGTAGTAGTCGCCGATCGCTGTCATCATCTCCTCCGTCGCGGGCTCATGCCCGTCTCTTCGGGGCATGACGCGACGGAGAACGGTGGGGTGGAACCCCACCCTACCCGCGTGCCGTAGGGTGGGGTTCTACCCCACCTCTGGCAGGCGCGTCGCGCTCAGCCCGTGAGCGTTTTGCCGAGCGGCACTACCGCCGGCCGGTCGTCTTTCGCCGATGTGCTTGGTCCATGGCCAAGCTCGCGGCCCGAGTAGGCAAGCGTCCCAATGGCGCGGGCATCCTCAGAACCGATCTCGCCGGCAAACTCACCCTTGATCCTGTCCCTGGGTGCCTCTGCCAGACCATGGCGGCTGCCTTGCTGCGGCATCTCCAGGGGGCCGAGGCTCTGCAGATAGGCATCCGCCCCGCTCGAGCGGTCGTAGACCGAGAACTCAGCATCCCGATCGCGGAAACTCTTGAGGACTTGGCCAAGGCCGCGCATGCCCGTCTCCCGCTGCCGGCGCACCTGGTCGAAATCGATCTCGATCGGGAAGATGTCTTCTTGGCCGGCGGACTGATGCAGCACCACGGCTGCCGGATCGATCACGCAGGACCGTCCGACCCCGCCGGCCACCAGCCCGTTGACGTCGAGAACATAGCATTGGAATTGGGCGGACGTGGCCCGGGCGATCGCAATCTCGGCATCGCGATCGGTCGTGCCGGTCAGCACGGGGTGGAGCAGCACCTCGGCGCCCATGCTCGTAAGCTGCCGTGTCGTCTCCGGAAACCAGATATCGTAGCAGATAGAGAGGCCGAAGCGGCCCGCGCCGGGCACGTCGAAGACACAGAACTCAGTGCCCGCGTCCACGCCCTGCTCATAGGGCCGGAACGGAAACATCTTGCGGTACTTCGCGACGATCTCGCCGTCGGGATTGATCACGGCCGAGGTGTTGTAGAGCCGTCCGTCCTCGGTCTTCTCGAACATCGAGCCGGGGATCAGCCAGATGTTGTGCCGGCGCGCATCGTCCTGAAAGCGCTCGAGCGTGGGGTTCGGCCAGCTTTGAGCAAAGCGCGGCAGGGGGCCGAAGGGGGCGAGTTCGCTGAACAGGACCATCTGGGTCCAGGGAAAACGCGCCATGGCGATGTCGAGCCGATGGCACATGGCCTCCACATTGTCGTGGACGGCTGCCACATGCATCTGAACGCCAGTGATCGCGAACGGGGTCATGCCCTCTGCTCCGTCTGCCTCATTCGGATAGACAGGCTAGGCCTCGCGTGCCCCTTCGCACAAGGCGCCAGCGGTCTTCACCCGCCACGGACGACGAGGACCGAGCAGGGCGCCCGCGAGACCACACGATCCGCATGGCTGCCCACCAGAAGATCATGCATCACCGAGGGCGGGTGCGCGGCCATCACGACGAGGCGCGGCGAGAGGTCGTCGATGAAGTTCATGATGACGTCCGTCACGCCGCCATGGGCCGCATGGGTCGACCAGTTGACCGCATCGCCCAGCATCTCTTCGGCGATCTTATCGAGCGCCTCGCGGGCGTGGCGGTCCGTCTCAGCCTTAAAGTCGGGTGGAAAATACTGCCCGACCAGCGACATGCCGAAATCGGGCAGGACGCTGATTAGATGGACGTGGCTGCCGGTGCGTTTGGCCTCGCGCATCGCCGCCGGCAACGCCTGGCGCCAGGACGCCTCGGACTCTGGGTCGATAGGAACGAGGATAGTGGCCATGATCGTCTCCTAAGCGAGGCCTTACTCAGCGGCGGCTGCCGCAGTGCCGAAGCGCGGCATGGCAGACAGACCCAGCCGGCGACGCTGAAGCGCAACGACGCCGGCGAGGATCAGAAGGGTGGGGATGAAGATCAGGTACTTCGTCGGCTGAGCGATGGGCTGGAGCACCTCGATCACCTCTTGGTCCCAGTCGAGCCCGGCCTCGGAGGCAACGCTGCCGAAGGCGACATCGTCGACCATCACTTTGCCGTCCGTCTCAATGAGCGTGATCCCGGCG
>JBCCLX010000499.1:0-2842 GCA_039026635.1 Pseudomonadota bacterium | reverse complement strand
GATGGGCGGAGCCTTGGCCGAACGTTTTGCGCGGGAGGGGCACGCGACGACCTATGTCTCGCCCGCAGGCTCCGTCTCGCCCTGGACGATCCATTCGAATGAACAAGGCAACATCCATGCGCGGCTGCGCAGTCTCGGCGTTGCCCTGCGGCTGACCGAGCGGGTGACGGGCTATGCCCACGGCCTGCTCTCGCTCGCGGATGTGTACTCCGAGGAGCCGCGGCAGATCGAGGCGGGGACGCTGCTGATCGTCGGCGCGCGGCAGGCGGAAGATCGGCTCGCAGTTGCGCTGGAGGCCGAAGGCGCGCGCCTGACCGCTGCAGGCATCCGCACCCTCTCGCGCATCGGCGACGCGCTGGCGCCGGGAGCCATCGTCCACGCGGTCTGGTCGGGCCATCACCGGGGCGAGACGCTCGGCACCGAGCCTGAGCAGGTGCTGCGCGACGCCCCGATCTCGAGCCTCTGCACGCCAGAGGTGCGCCCCGCGCTCAGCGCCTAAGGGGGCACGAAACCAACGCCCACCCAGTCAAAGACATCCCCCGGCATGACTGGAGGATCCAGGACCTCGGTGGTTGGATTACCCGGTCTAGCCGGGCAATGACGGGGTTGATGCCGGCCCTGACGGGCCGGCGGGTCTCAGGTCAGGCGAACCACCAGCGCTCGCAGCTCTTCTCGCCGTCGAGCTCCCAGTTGCTGCCGATCACCTCGGGCGTCTGCACCCGCTGGTTCACGCCGTCGAGGTAGCTGACGAAGACCGGGATCACCGAGCCGCCGTCGGCGTTCACGATGCGCTGCATCTCGACATAGATTTCGCGGCGCTTGGTCTCGTCGAGCGTCGACCGGCCCTCGCGCAGGAGCTGGTTGAAACGCTCGTTCTCCCATTTGGTCTCGTTCCAATCCGCACCCGCGGAATAGACCTGGCTGAACATCCAGTCCTCGGTCGGACGGCCGCCCCAGTAGGAGCCGCTCCAGGACTTGTTGAGCCAGACATTGGACCAGTAGCCATCGTTCGGCTCTTGCACGACCTTGATGTTGATCCCGGCCTTACGGGCGGCCTCCTGGTAGAGCTGACCGGCATCCACAGCGCCGCTGAAGGCAGTCTCGGCGAGGTGCAGCGACAGCTCTTCGCCGCCATAGCCGGCCTTCTCCAGATGGTACTTCGCGCGATCAAGGTCATAGACGCGCTGCTTGAGCTCATCCGCCGTCGCCTGATACTGGTTCGCCGGGCCGATCGGATGGTCGTTGCCGAGCGTGCCGTAGCCCTTGAAGATCTTCGACAGCATCTCCTCGCGATCGAAGGCGAACTTCAGCGCGAGCCGCATGTCATTGTTGTCGTAGGGGGCAACGTTGGTCAGCATCGGCAGGGTGCAATGCTTGTTGCCATTGCCCTGGATCACGCGACTGCCGGCGCGCTTGAAGAGCTCGATGGTCTTCAGCTCGACGTTGTTGATGCAGTCGACCTCATCGGTCTGTAGCGCATTGGTGCGCGCGGCGGTGTCGGCGATGAAGAGGGTCTCCACCTCGTCAAAATGCGCGCGCCCCTCTTTCCAATAGTTCGGGTTACGCTTGGTCATCGTGCGCACGCCGGGCTCATAGCTCTCCAGCATGTAGCCGCCGGTGCCGACGCCGCCCTGCCAGTCGATGCCGCCGCCGGCTTTGGCGGGGCAGACAAGCAGGTGATAGTCGGAGATCAGGTAAGGGAGATCGGCGTTGCCGGCCTCGAGCGTGATGATGACCGTGTCCGGCCCATCGGCCTTCACATCGGTGATCGGGGCGATGATGCCCTTGGCGGCCGACTTCGAGTCGTCGCCGCGGTGGTGATTGATCGACTCCACCACATCGGTCGAGTCCATCGTCTTCCCGTTGTGGAACTCCACGCCCTTGCGCAGCTTGAAGACCCACTGCGAGGCGTCCGTGGAGCCTTCCCAGCTCTCGGCAAGCTCACCCACCAGCGTGCCGTCCGGCGCGATCTCGGTCAGACAGTTGCGCAGCTGGTTGAAGTTCACGTTGATCATATAGGTGTCGAGCGTCGTCGCCGGATCGAGATCGTCCGATGTCGCGCCACCGGTCAGCCCCTGACGAAAGCGCCCGCCCTTCTTCGGCGTCGCCGCCTGCACCTGATCGACGATCGACGTGGCCGCACTCACCGTGAGGCCGAGCCCAATGGCTCCCTGCATAAAGCGGCGTCGGTCGATCTGCCCGGCGGCCAACCGTCTCCGAAGACTTTCAATCTGGGACATCGTTCTCTCCTGTTGTTGCTGCTCCAGGCTCATGCAACGGCCCCCGAGCTAGCGTTGAACAGATGTACAGGAACATGGCCCGACAACAAAGCCAACGATTGGATTGGCCTGCGGACCTATTCTTTCGTCACAATGACTTTGGCGGCAGCTTTTCGCCTGCAACACGGCATGGCCCGTTTCGGGCGGCGCAAACCCTTTCGCGGGTTCACCGCTCCGACGCGCCCTCCGGCTTCAGCGCCGGAGCCGCTCGCTCGAAGAGCCGGGCCAAGCGGCGCTTCACGGGCCCGATCTGCGAGAGGATGAGGCTGAGGTTGAGCAGGACGAGGACGGCAGCGCCGGGCCGGGTGAGGAAGACCGACAGATCGCCATCCGAGAGCAAGAGCGTCCGCCGATAGGTCTCATCGAAGAGCCCCCCCAGGATGACGCCGATGACGAGCGGGGCGATGGGATAGGCCATTTTGCCCATCAGAAACGCGACCAGCCCAACAACGATCATGATGAAGAGATCGTTGATCCCGCCCCCCACAGAGAAAGAGCCGATGGTCGTCAGCGCCATCACGACGGGCAGAAAGATCGTGGGCGAAAGTGTCAGGATCCGAATG
>JBCCLX010000498.1:0-2848 GCA_039026635.1 Pseudomonadota bacterium | reverse complement strand
TCGGAGACCTGGGCGAGATGCTCACCCTTCTCGGCGCCTCGATCTTCTTCGTCGTCGGCGTGTTGATGAAGGAGCGCAGCGCCCGTGAGGCGGCTGCAAGAGACGACTGACAACGAGATCCATCGACCGGGAGGAACCAATAATGGTGGACCAGAAAACCAAGACCGAGATCGCCTCGGCCGAGCGGCGCAACTTTCTGAAGCTCGCCGGTGCTGGCAGCCTCACCGCGGCGGCGGTGGCCGGTGCGGCGGGCACGCTCTCCTCCTCGGAGGCCGTGGCCCAGACCGCCAAGGAAGAGGCCGAGCGGGAACGCGCGGCAGATCATGTGATGACGATCGCCACGGCCTATGTGCTGACGGCCGATCGCAGCTACCCGATCATGCAGCTGGATTTCAAAGAGAACATCCAGAACGCCACGAACGGGAAGGTCTACGTCAAGCTCGCCCCGGGCGGGCAGCTCGGCGCCGGCGGCGCGCTGGCCCAAAAGGTGCAAGGCGGCACGATCCAGGCGGCCCAGCACTCGCTCTCCAATTTCGCGCCCTTCGCACCGGTCGTGGACCTCATCAATCTGCCCTACCTCTGCGGCGCCAATCAGCGCTTCGTGAACCTCGTCACCTCGGATCACTGGAAGACCACCGTGAACCCGATGGTCGAGGCCAAGGGCTTCAAGCCGCTCTATTACGTGGTGATCGACCCGCGCGTCGTCGCCGTGCGCAAGGGCGGCGAGGGCCCGGTCAAGACGCCGTCGGACCTCTCGGGCGTCAAGTTTCGCGTGCCGGGCAGCCAGATGCTGCAGCAGTACTACCGCATGGTCGGCGCCAACCCGACGCCGGTGGCCTGGGGTGAGACGCCGTCAGCCATCAAGCAGGGCGTCGCCGATGCGCTCGATCCCTCGGTCGGCGCGCTCTACGTCTTCGGCTTCAAGGATATCCTCAGCTACGTGACCTTCACCCAGGCGGTGCCGGACAGTCAGGTCTATTCCTGCAACCTCGAATGGTACAACAGCCTGCCCGGCGACGTGCAGGAGGGCATCGAATTCGCCTCCGAGATCACCTTCGCCCAGAATCTCGCCAAGGTGCCGGCGGCGCGCAACTACGCCATGGCGGAGCTGCGCAAATCGGGCGTCGAGTTCTACTCGCCGAGCGCTGATGAGATGGCGCAGTGGCAGGAAGCCGGCGGCTATCAGCGCGCAGAGTGGAACGAGTTCAAGACCGAACTCGCCGGCTCGATGGATGCCTTCGAGAAGCTCGCGGCCGCCGCCGACGAGCAGAGCCGGCACTACGTGCACGACGCCTAAAGGAAGCGACGCCGGCCCTTGGGGCCGGCACCGGGCGCGTCTGGGGGCAATACGCCCCTGACGCGTCCGCCATCCTTCCGATGACCTCTCAAGACGTCGGCGCGCCGGCGAAGGGGGCCTTGTGCTCGAAACGCTCGACAGAAACGCCGAACGCTGGGCGCTGCTCGTGTTCTACACGATGCTCGTCGTCACCATGGCGGTGGAAGTTGTCCGCCGCGAGGTGTTCGCCTACTCCTCCATCTGGGGCGAGGAGATCGTCCGCTACTCCTTCATCTATCTGGCCTGGATCGGTGCTGCCGCCGCGGTGCGCGAGCGTGCGCATATCCGGATCGATGTGATCTTCAACTACGTCGGCCAGACCATCAAATCGATCCTCTACATCATCGGCGATATCGTCATGCTGATCGTGGCCGTCATCGCGGTTTATTGGTCCTTCGAATCCGTCGCGGTCTCTTGGAAGTTCGGCTCGGTCAGCCACGGCCTCCGGCTTTCGATGGTTTGGTTCCTTGCGGCATTGCCGCTTGGCTTCTCGCTCATGGTCTTCCGCCTCATTCAATCGCTCCTTCGTGACATCTCCGACCTGCGCGCAGGCCGGCAGGTCTACGAGGGCGAGCGGCTGTTCGACTGAAGGGGGCTGAGATGCTCTGGAACCAACTTCAGGAACAGGCCGTCACAATCGGATGGGACTTCTACGGGCCCGTTCTCTTTTTCATCTTCCTTGTGGCGCTGGGTGTCCCCGTCTGGGCCTCGATCGGCGCGAGTGCCGTGGCCATGCTGATGGTCAGCCAGGTGCTGCCGCTTTCGCTCTTCGGCGAGAGCTTGTTCCACGGGATCGACCACTTCGCGCTGACGGCCGTGCCGCTCTTTATCCTCACCGGCGACGTGCTGGTGCGCACGGGGCTCAGCCGTAAGTTTCTCGACGTGGCCGAGGCGCTGACGAACTGGGCCAAGGGCGGCTTTGGGTCGGCGACCGTCCTTGTCTGCGGCATGTTCTCCGCGATCTCGGGCTCGGATGCGGCGGGGGCTGCTGCTGTTGGCCGCATGACGATCGATCGACTGGTGGAGAGTGGCTATCCGCGGCCCTATGCCTGTGCGCTCGTCGCCTCCGGCGCTTGTACCGGCATCCTGATCCCGCCCTCGATCGCCTATATCGTCATCGGCCTTGTGCTCGGGATCTCGGCATCGACGCTCTTTCAGGCCGCCCTCATCCCCGGGATCCTGATCCTCGTCTCGATCCTGGTGACCAACATCGTGGTCAACCGGCGCTTTGCCTACGAGGGCGGGGGGTTAATCTCCTGGAATGAGTGGGCCGCCAACCTCTGGAAGGCGATCCGCAGCGGCTGGTACGCCTTCCTCGTGCCGGGCGTTATCTTCTGGGGGATCTTCTCGGGCCGGCTGACGCCGACCGAAGCGGGCGCCACGGCCGTCGTTATCACCGTCTTCATCGGCTTCGTCCTCGGCACGCTCAAACTCTCCGACTTCCCCTCGATGATGGAAAGCTCGGCCAAGGTGAACGGCGTGATCCTGCCCATCATCGCCATGTCGCTGCCG
>JBCCLX010000497.1:0-2853 GCA_039026635.1 Pseudomonadota bacterium | reverse complement strand
TGGCCGAGCGCGATCTTCACGAGGTCGATCGAGAGGAAGGTGGTCGAGTTGCCCGGGCCACCACCCGTCAGCACCGAGGGCTCGGTGTAGATCATGAAGCTGTCCATGAAGCGCAGCAGCACCGCGATGGTCAGCACCCGCTTCATCTTCGGCAGCTGGATGTAGCGGAAGACCGCCCAGCCGTTGGCCCCGTCGATGCGGGCTGCGCGATAATAATTCTCGTCGATGGATTGCAGCCCCGCATACGCGAGCAGCACGACCAGCGAGGTCCAGTGCCAGACATCCATCAAGATGACGGTGATCCAGGCCGCTAAGGGCTGCTGGGTGTAGTCGAAGAACTTGGCGCCCTCATTGGCCGCGCGATCATAGCCCACGCCCTCGGCCAACCAATTCAGCCCATAGCCCAAGAGCCCGATGTCTGGCAGCGCAAAGATGTTCCACATGGCGCCGACCACGTTCCAGGGGATGAGCAGCGGCAGCGCCATCAGCACGAGGCAAACCGAGGCCCAGATCCCTTTCTTCGGCATGGCGATGGCGATGGCGACGCCAAGCGGGATCTGGATCGCCAGGATGATCCCGGTGAAGAGGAGCTGTCGGCCGAGTGCGGCATGGAACCTCTCGTCCAGCAGCACGGCCTGGAACCAGCGGGTGCCGACAAAGCTGTAGGTGCCGTAGAAGACCTCCTGGACGGAGTAGTTGACCACGGTCATCAGCGGCAGGATCGCGTTCATCGCCACCAGGAACAGCACCGGTAGCACCATGAACCAGGCGCGGTGGTTGACGGTCTTGTCCATCAGGCGCCTCCCTGCTGGCGTTCGTCGCTGTCGACGATGCGCCCGTCCGCATAGACATGCGTCATCGCCGGATCGAAGACGACGGAGACTGCATCGGCCGGCACCTCGGCGCCCTCATGCAGGATCGCGTTGATCTCGCGGCCCTCAAAGTCTGCGCGGACGATCTTGTGGCGGCCTACATCCTCCACCCGCCGGATCGTGACGGGCAGGCCGCCGCTCTGGGCGAGACGCGTGAACTCGGGACGGCAGCCGATCGAGATCTCGCCCGTCGTCGAGAAATGGCGCCCGATGGGCACTTCGTGACCGCCCACCATCGCGCTGGCACCCGTGATCTCGGCAGGCAGGACGTTCATACCCGGCGAGCCGATGAAATAGCCGACGAAGGTGTGCTCGGGCCGCTCGAAGAGCGATTGCGGCGTGCCGAGCTGCACCACCTCGCCGTCGAGCATGACCACCACTTTGTCGGCGAAGGTCAGCGCCTCGGTCTGGTCGTGGGTCACATAGATCATGGTATGACCGAAGGAGCGGTGGAGCTCCTTTAGCTGCGTGCGCAGCTCCCACTTCATATGCGGGTCGATCACCGTCAGCGGTTCGTCGAAGAGGATCGCGCTCACATCCTCGCGCACCATGCCCCGGCCTAGCGAGATCTTCTGCTTGGCATCCGCCGTCAGCCCCGCCGCCCGGGTCTCGAGCCGGTCCGTGAGCCCAATCATCTCGGCGATCTCGCGCACCCGACGGTCGACGTAATCGGCGGCCATGCCTTTGTTGCGCAGCGGGAAAGCCAGGTTATCGAAGACCGTCATGGTGTCGTAGACCACGGGGAACTGGAACACCTGGGCGATGTTGCGCTCCGCCGTCGGCGCCTTGGTCACATCCCGGTCGTCGAACAGGATTCGCCCTTCGGAGGGGACGATGAGGCCGGAGATGATGTTGAGAAGCGTCGTCTTTCCACAGCCTGACGGCCCGAGCAGCGCATAGGCCTCGCCATCGTCCCACACATGGTCGATGCGCGGGCGGATGGCGTAGTCCTCCGGCGTCTTGGGGCGCCTCATGTAGGCATGCGCCAGGCCATCGAGGGTGATCCGCGCCATCAGGCCGCCTCGTGATCGGTGGGGTCGGCCGGTTGGGCAATCATCCGCTCGTCCGCCCCGAAGACGTAGACATGGGCCGGGTCGACCCAGACCTCACGCGCCTCGCCGGCGGCGAGATCGTGCACGCCGCCGATCAGCGCGACCCAGCGATCCGCGCCGTGATTGAGGTGCACGAAGCTCTCGCCCCCGGTGATCTCGGTGCCGACGACCCGGCATTGGAACGGCACAGCGCCCGGCAGCGGCGCGAGCGATAGGTGATGGGGGTGGAAGCCCGCCGTATACTCCCCCGCTTCCAACGCTGCGAAGCGGCCGGTGGCCGGCGCTGTCACCTCGCCATAGGCCATCTCGTTCGCTCGCCGCGTCAGCGCCGTGAAATTCATTGGCGGATCGGCAAAGACCCGCGCCGTCGTCGCATCCACGGGATGGCGATAGACCTCCGGCGTGGGGCCGAATTGCGTGATCCGCCCCTCCCATAGGCAGGCGATGTTGCCGCCCAGGAGCAGCGCCTCATGCGGCTCGGTCGTGGCATAGACGAAGATCGCGCCCGAGGCCTCGAAGATCCGCGGGATCTCGGCGCGCAGCTCCTCGCGCAGCTTGTAGTCGAGGTTGGCCAGCGGCTCATCGAGGAGCACCAGGCCCGCCTCCTTGACCAGCGCGCGCGCCAGGGCACAGCGCTGCTGTTGCCCGCCCGAGAGCTCCAGCGGTTTGCGCGAAAGCTGCTGCTCGTTGAGCTTCATGAGCCCCGCTGCCGCCCGCACCCGCGTGTCGATCTGGTCCGCGGGAATGCGCTTCAGCCGCAAGGGCGAGGCGATGTTCTCATAGACCGTCATCGCCGGGTAGTTGATGAACTGCTGGTAGACCATGGCGACGTCACGCGTCTGCACCCGCGCGCCGGTAACGTCTGCGCCGTCCCAGGAAACCCGGCCCGACGTCGGCACATCGAGCCCTGCCATCAGCCGCATCATCGA
>JBCCLX010000496.1:0-2858 GCA_039026635.1 Pseudomonadota bacterium | reverse complement strand
GGGAGATCCCATGGTCACCGAGACCGATCCGACGACCTTTCAGGACCGCCTCCTGTCCCTCGGCCTTGCCCGTGTGTCTGAGGCCGCGGCGATTGCCAGCGCGAAACTGATCGGGCGGGGTGACGAAAAGGCCGCCGATGCCGCCGCCGTCGCTGCCATGCGCTCCGAGCTCAACAAGCTCGATATCAAGGGCACGGTGGTGATCGGCGAGGGGGAGCGCGATGAGGCGCCGATGCTCTTCATCGGTGAGGAAGTGGGGACGGGCGCGGGGCCGGAGGTCGATATCGCGCTCGATCCGCTCGAGGGCACGACGCTGACGGCCAAGGCCATGCCGAATGCGCTGACGGTGATCGCCATGGGTCCACGGGGCTCGATGCTGCATGCGCCGGATGTCTATATGGACAAGCTCGCCGTCGGTCCTGGCCTGCCCGATGGGGTGCTGAGCTTGGAGATGACGGGGGCCGAGCGGGTGCATGCCTTTGCCGAAGCCTCCGGCGTGGCGCCCAGCGATGTGGGTGTCTGTATCCTGGAGCGGCCGCGCCACGAGGCGCTGATCGACAGTGTGCGCACCACGGGTGCGGCCGTCCGCCTGATCACGGATGGCGATGTTGCGGGCGTGATCCACTGCGCCGAGCCGCGCACGGGCATCGACATGTATATGGGCCAGGGTGGTGCGCCTGAGGGCGTGCTGGCGGCGGCGGCGCTCAAATGCATGGGCGGCCAGATGCTGGGCCAGCTCGTCTTCCGCAACGAGGATGAGAAAGGGCGCGCTGCCAAAGCGGGGATCACGGATCTTGACCGTGTCTACACCCGCGATGAGATGGTCCGCGCCGATGTGCTCTTTGCCGCGACCGGCGTGACCACGGGCTCGATCGTCCAGGGCGCCCGCCGCGACGGCGCCTTTCTCGAAACCGAGACGGTCTTGATGCGTTCGCGCACTGGCAGCGTGCGCCGCATGTTCTACCGTACGCGCAATCACTAGCGCGCACCGCCGCCCAATCCGGGGCAGGCTGCGATCTTGGTATCCCGCCCCTTAGCTTGGCGCATGCCTCCCCGGTCACAGGGGTGCACGACACGGTGAGCGCATCATCCAGCGCCGCCGAGCTGCGCTATTCTCTCTGCAAGGGTTCGCTGGGGGGCAGCACGCCGCCTTTGAGCGCCCAGTGTCATTAGGGAGATGCATCATGAAGCTTCATCGTCGTCAGGCCTTGAGCCTTGCCCCGCTGCTGCTGGCGGCCGCGGCCCTGCCGCGCACGGCCAATGCCGCCGGGATTTTCTCGGAGTTCGGCGTGGCGATCCGCGGGGCAGACCCCGTGGCCTTTTTCACCGAGGGCCGCCCCGTGGAGGGCAACAGCAGCTTCCCGCTCACCTGGTCGGGCGCCAAATGGCACTTCGCGAGTGCGGCCAACCGCGATCGCTTCGAGGCCGACCCGCTGCTCTACGCGCCGCAGTTCGGGGGGTGGTGCGCCTGGGCGATGACGAAGTCGATGCTCGCACCCATCGACCCCACGGCCTGGGTGATCGTCGACGATAAGCTCTATCTCAATTTCAACCACCGCACCTTGGAGCGCTTCAACCGGGATCCGGCCGGCAACATCGCCAAGGCCAACGCCGCTTGGGACGCGGAATACGCCTGAGCGCCCACCTGCATCGAGCATCTCCGAGGATGTCAAGATATTGATGGTTCAACCGGGCTATGACACATATGTCGTATGCTCGACGACCAAGCCCTCCTCGGAGTTGTCCATTCTGCCACCGGCCGGCGCTGGGTCGGGCCGGATGGGGATGTGGCACGCCGCGCCCTTGCCCTCGCTCAGGCGGCCGACCTGCCGGAGATCGTGGCACGCGTCCTCGCCGCGCGCGGGGTCGCGCCGGAGGAGGTGGACGACTACCTCGAGCCGCGGCTCAAGGCCTTGATGCCGGACCCCTCGGCGCTTGCCGGGCTTGATGTGGCGGCGGAGCGGCTGGCGCGGGCGGCGCTTGGCAGAGAGCGCGTCGCGATCTTCGGTGACTACGACGTGGATGGGGCCGCATCCTCGGCCCTGCTGCACGACTGGCTCTCTCATTTCGGGGTCGTGCCGACGGTGCATATCCCGGATCGGATCACGGAGGGCTATGGGCCGAACATCCCGGCGATGACCCGGCTCGGGGCCGCCCATGATCTCGTCCTCTGCGTCGATTGCGGGACAGCCACGCCTGAGCCCATTGCCGCGGCGATGGCAGGTGGCGCGGATGTGATCGTGGCCGATCATCATCTGGCGCCTGAGGCGCTGCCTTCTGCACTGGCAGTCGTAAACCCCAATCGGGCGGACTGTCCGTCGGGACTGGGGCAGCTGGCTGCGGCCGGGGTCGTCTTCCTGCTGCTCGTCGGTGCCAATCGGGCGGTGCGCGCAGCAGGGGGACAGGCGCCGGACTTGATGGGCGGGCTCGACCTCGTCGCTGTGGCGACGGTCGCCGATGTGGCCCCGCTCACGGGCCTCAATCGCGCCTTCGTGCGTCAGGGGCTCAAGGTCCTGGCGCGACGCGGCCGGGCCGGTTTGGCGGCGCTTGCGGATGCGGCAGGGCTCTCGGCACCACCCTGCTCGAGCGATTTGGGCTTTGTGCTCGGGCCGCGGCTCAATGCCGGGGGGCGTGTCGGCGAAGCGGGGCTCGGTGTCGCGCTTCTGACAGCACCCGATATGGCCGCGGCGATGCCTTTGGCAGCACGGCTCGAAGAGCAGAACCGGGAGCGGCGGCGGATCGAGGCGGAGGTTCTCGACGCGGCTGTGGCGGCAGCGGGAGCGCGGCTCGATGCAGAGCGCGCTGAGGGGCATATGCCCTCTCTGGCCTGGGCCGCGGGCGAGGGTTGGCATCCGGGC
>JBCCLX010000495.1:0-2860 GCA_039026635.1 Pseudomonadota bacterium | reverse complement strand
GGCCATGAGGCAACGCCCATCGACTGGGTCTTCCCCCGCGCCATCTGGCAGCTCATCGCGCGCATCGCCAAAAACCGCCCGGCCTTCCGAACGCTCTTCTTCATCAGCTGGTTCTGGTTTCTCGGTGCCACCTTCCTCAGCCTGCTGCCCGCCTTCGCCAAAGAGGTGCTGGGGGCGGACGAAGGGGTCCTCACGGTCCTGCTGGCCGCCTTCTCGGTCGGTGTCGCCATCGGCGCGCTGGCCTCGGAAAAACTCGCCGGCGGACGCGATCCGATCTGCGTGCCCCCCTATGGCGCGCTCGGCATGGGGATCATGGCGATCGAGCTCTGGCTCGCCACCCCCGCCAGCCCACCGCCCGACCTCCTCGACCGCGCCGCCTTCTTTGCCGATCCCGCCGGCTGGCGCATCCTCGCGGATTTCGTCCTGATCGCAGCCTTCGCCGGCGCCTATGTCACGCCCCTCAACGCCATCCTCCAGCGCGAAGCCGAAGAAGACGCGCGCGGGCAATACATCGCCGCCTCCAATGTGATCGATGCGAGCTTCATCGTGCTCTCCGCCGCCGTCGTCGGTGTCCTCGTCGCCCTCGGCCTGCGCGCTGACGGCGTGCTTGCCGTCCTCACGCTTTCGGGGCTGCCCATGGCGCTCATCGTCGCCCGCTTCGCCCCGCAAACGCACCTAGGCCGCGCAGCGCTTACTGTCTGGCCCCGTCACCCCAATCCGGATTTTCCCCCCGGCACACCTTAATTGGCACCCCCTCGCGGGCCCCAATGCGGGCGCGGCTGGCGGGTGGGCCGCTGAGGCCCGACAGGGCCGAAGCCGGGGCCCCGTCAGCCGCGCCCGCCCCGCAGGACGCCGTGCCACTGGACCTCGGCGCCCCCTTGCCGCTAGACCGCGCCCAAGGCGACACCGATCCACCCCTGCGGGACCCGTCATGACCGAGCGCCCCTCCCGAAAACCCGCTCCCAAACAGCCACCGCGCTCGGCCGATGGCCAGAGCATCGCGACCCTGCGCCCCCGCTTCTGGGAGCTGCCGCTCGACGCGCTCCAACCGGCGGAATGGGAGGCGCTCTGCGACGGCTGCGGCAAATGCTGCGTCATCAAGCTCGAGGACAGCGACACCGGCCAGGTCCATTACACCGATATCGCCTGCCGCCTGTTCGACCCCGACACCTGTCGCTGCGGCAACTACGCGCTGCGCCAACGCTTCGTGCCCGGCTGCGTCGTCCTTGCCCCGGCCACCATGGCCGAGCATGCCCCCTGGCTGCCCAACACCTGTGCCTATCGCCTGCGCCACTACGGCCAGCCCTTGCCCCCCTGGCACCCGCTGCTAACAGGTCGCCCCGAAAGCGTGGCCGAAGCCGGTCACGCCGCCAAAGGCACGGTGCCGGAATGGGAGGTCGCCGAAGAGGATCTCGAAGACCACATCGTCGAGGGGTTCTTAGACTGAACGCGCCATCAGGGCCCGCCACGGCCGGCGAGGCGCGAGCAAGGGCCGACAGGAGCCACGCCCGCAGAACGGCCTCGTAGCGCCATGGCAAGTCCGAGACAAAGCTGAAGCCTGAGCCGAGACAGCGCCTGCCAAAACCCCTATCCAAGGGGCGACAGACCCTGCTGCGAGAGCCCGATGATCTTCACCTCCGACAACGCCTCCGGCGCCCACCCCGCCGTCCTCGCCGCCCTCGCCGCCGCGAATGAGGGCTACACCATGCCCTATGGCGCCGATGACGGCACGGGACGGGTCGAAGCGCTCCTGCGTGAGATCTTCGAGGCCCCAGAGGCCCGCGTCTTCCTCGTCGCCACGGGCACGGCCGCCAATGGCCTGGCACTCGCCACCCTCGCCCAGCCCTGGTCCAGCATCTGGTGCCATCGCATCGCCCATATCGAGGCGGATGAATGCAACGCGCCCGAGTTCTTCAGCGGCGGCGCCAAGCTCAGCCTGCTCGACGGGCCGGGCGCTAAGCTCGACGCCGCTGAGCTCGACGCAGCCCTCGCAGCCGCCGGCGCTGGCGGCGTCCACCACGCCCAGCCCGGCGCCCTCAGCCTGACGCAGGCGACCGAACAGGGCGCGGTCTACACCGTCACCGAGATCGAGGCCCTCGCCGAGACCGCCCACGCCCGCGGCCTGCGCGTCCATATGGACGGTACGCGCTTCGCCAATGCCCTCGCCGCCAGCAACGCCACGCCCGCCGCCATGAGCCACCGTGCCGGCGTCGACATCCTTTGTCTTGGCGCCACCAAATGCGGTGCGCTCGGCGCCGAGGCCGTTATCCTGTTCGACCCGGCCCTCGCCTGGGAGTTCGAGCTGCGGCGCAAACGCGGCGGCCATCTGTTCTCCAAGATGCGTTTTCTCTCGGCGCAGATGGAGGCCTGGCTCGCCGCGGGGCTCTGGCTGCGCCTCGCGGCCCAGGCCAATGCCATGGGCGCGCGCCTGGCCGAGGGGCTCCGTGCCCGCGGGGTGCCCATCGTCAGCCCCGCCGAGGCCAATCTCCTCTTTGTTCACTTCACCGCCGCGCAACACGCCGCCCTGCAAGCCGCCGGCGCCCGCTACTACGCCGATCCGCTGCAGGACCCCGGCACACTGGGCACACCGGGCGCACTGGGCGCAGGCGCCGTATCCGCCCGCCTCGTCGCCTCCTACGCGACCCAAGCCCAGGACGTGGACCGCTTCTTGGACGCCCTCCCGGTCAGCGCGCCCCTGCCCAACGCCCCCGGTTTGCAGGCGTCGGCCAGCGTTGCGCCATAACCGCAGGTCCCGCGCTCTCGTGACAATATTCACGACAGATTAATGACGTTTGTGTAACATTCCTCTGCGGCACCGCTCAGGGCCGCGGCGTTCCCCGGCCGTGCGGGGGGTAACGAG
>JBCCLX010000494.1:0-2863 GCA_039026635.1 Pseudomonadota bacterium | reverse complement strand
CCCGCAAGATAGCCGTGCACCAGCACCATCACGTCGTCCTCGGCCATGATCTTCTCGATCTCGCCCATGAATTCGGACTCGTTAAGGCGCGCGGCATGGTCGTGGTTTTTCACCAGGCCTGGCATCAGCGTGAGGTTATAGGCCGAGCGCAGGCCACCCGCATAGGCGAGCGGGAAAACCGTCATGTCCAGCTGGCCGCGGGCCAGCGGCTTGTACTGCTCGCGCGGCTTGAAGAGGGACTTCGAGGGGAAGATCTTGATATCGAGGCCCACGTCCGCCGCGGCAACCTCGTCCGCGACGATCTGGGCGACCTGATGGCGCACGTCCGAGGTCGACCACTGGTGGCTGAGACGCAGTTCCTTGGCAGCGGCGGTCCCCGCCAGGCCGAGCGCCAAGGCGACGGCCGTGAGCGTTCCGGTGACTTTCATGTTGTCCTCCCTGTGCCGGCCTGTGCCGGCCTGATCCTCCCGGGCCCGTTTGCCCGGACCTTGCGGCGTTGCTCGCCGATCGCGCGAAAGTGCGGGCTGAGGGCGCTATGTCAATGGAGTCGTCGAGAAACGAGACCGTCCGTGGCTCCGTTGCCGGGAGGATTTTGCATGATCTGTCGTCAGGACATCCGGTCTTGATCGCCCCTCAGGACAGGGTGATCCACGGTCTCGTCGCGCGCGAGGATCGTCCGAAACGCCTCTGCCACGCAATCGACGAGGGCGAGTTTCGGGTGGCCCTCGCGCTCGATCAGCGCGATAGCTCGGCGGGCATCGGGGCCGGCGAGCCGTAGGCGCAGGAGATCCGGGTCTGCCTCTGCCGCGCCGATGCCCGCAGGGCGGGGCACGACCGAGACGCCGAGGCCGTGGCGCACGAGCGCCTCGATGGCCTCCAGGGCGTCGACCTCCATGGCCTCCGCCGGGGCCAAGCCGCGGGCCGCGAGCACTTGCTCGATCTGTCGGCCCGCCCAGGTGCGTCGGCTAAACCAGATATAGGGATGCGCCGCGATGATCCGTCCGAGCGCGGCCGCACCCCCTGTCGTGCCTGCTGGGCCAAGGAGTGCGTGGCTTGCGATCAGCTCCAACGGCTCTTCGGCCAGAAGCCTGAGCGCCAGACCCGTCGGCACTGCAGCCCCGGCTGGCCCCGTGACCAGGGCGGCATCGAGTTCGCCGCTGCGCACCGCCTCGGCCAGATCGCCCGAGAGCCCGGCGCGCAGCCGTACGGCGATGCCTGGCGCGCTCTGTCGCAGCGATGCGAGCGCGGGGGCTGCGAGATGCACGAAGGCCGACGGGACAATCCCGAGTGCGAGACTACCGCGCGCTCCGCCATCGGCGGGCCCTGCGGCCATCTCATCCAGGAGACCATGGATCCGCCGCGCTTGCGCCAAGACCGCCTGTCCCTCGTCCGTTAGCCTCGGCGGGCGGGTCGAACGGTCGACAAGCGCGCGTCCCAAGCCTTCCTCGAGCGCTTTGAGCTGCAGGCTGACGGCGGAGTGGCTGAGCCCGATCGAGCGCCCCGCGGCCGTCATCCCGCCACCTTCCGCGAAGGCGAGCAGGATCTGGAGTTGGCGCAGGCTGATATTGGGCCACATAGTTGGAAATCCTCACGGTGACCTCAAGAATTACTCGCTCGCGTGCGGATCGCAAACACTCTACCCTCTTCACAGAGTTGTGAGCGAGAACCGCCGGGCTTTTGCGTCGGCGGCACCGGAGAGGAAGCCCATGCTGGACACGTCAGAGATCCGCGATGCTGTTGAGAGCACGCGCATGGTGGCGCGTGATGTCGCCCACACCCATGCAGCGCCGCTCGCCGCCGAGATTGACCGCGAAGAGCGGTATCCGTGGGAAACGATCGCGGCTCTGCGTGACGCGGGGCTGATGGGCATGACGATCCCGCGCAGTCTCGGCGGACCCGGCCTGCCGCTCGACGCCGCCGTCGCTGCCGTGGCTGAGACGGCGGAGGTTTGCGCCGCCACCGCGCGCATCGTGGTCGAGAGCAACATGGGCGCCCTCGGCGCCATCGTCGCCCACGGGACGGAGGAACAGCGTCGGCTGGCTGCGGATCTGGTCCTTGGCGGCGACAAGCCTGCGATCTGTATCAGCGAACCGGGCGCGGGCTCGGCGGCGACCGAGATGACGACCACCGCGCGCCGCGTTGCTGGCGGCTATGTGGTCGACGGCACCAAGCACTGGATCACGGGCGGTGGCGTTTCGCGCCTGCATCTGGTCTTCGCGCGCATCGTGGAGAACGGAGAGGCGCAGGGTATCGGAGGCTTCCTCGCCATCCGCGATGAGACCGAAGGCCTGATCACAGGTCGGCGTATCCCCACCATGGGCCTGCGCGCGATCCCCGAGCGGGAGATCCATTTCCAGGAGATGTTCATCCCCGACAGCATGGCGCTGATCCCGGGTGGCGATGCCAAGCGCGGCTTTGCGCAGCTGATGACGGCCTATAACGCCCAACGCGTGGGTGCGGCGTCGGTGGCGCTCGGTCTTGCGCGCGGCGCCTATGGCTTGGCCCGCGACTACCTGCTCGAGCGTGAGCAGTTTGGTCGCCCGATCGCCGAGTTTCAGGGGCTGCAGTGGATGCTGGCCGATCTGTCCATCGCCTGTGCGGCTGCCGAGGCGCTGGTCATGAGAGCGGCCGAGGGGGCGGCGCGCAGCCCCAGTGGCTTCCCCGATATGGCCGAGGCCGCCCAGGCCAAGATCCTCGCGGCGGAGACCGCTGTGCGGGTGACGAACGATGCCCTGCAGATGCATGGCGCTGCCGGTTACAGCCGCGAGAACCCGATCGAGCGGATGGTGCGAGACGCGCGCATGTTCACCATCGGCGGCGGTACGGCCCAGGTCCTGCGGACGCAGCTCGCCGGCCGCCTCCT
>JBCCLX010000493.1:0-2870 GCA_039026635.1 Pseudomonadota bacterium | reverse complement strand
GATCGTCGTGATCGGCTCCGTGGCGGCCCACCGCCCCTTACCCGACATGCCGGCCTATAGCGCCTCCAAGGCAGCGCTTCGGGCTTGGGCGACGGCGATTCGAGGCCGGCTTGCTCCCCAAGGCGTGGGCGTGACGATCGTGAGCCCCGGTTTCGTGACCTCTGCGATGTCGCGCCGTCACCTCGGCATCAAACCGTTCGAGATCGGGGCCGAGGCTGCGGCATCCAAGATCCTGCGAGGGCTCGAACGCGGGGATGCCCTGATCACCTTTCCCTGGCAGCTCTCGACCCTGGCCTGGCTCGGCAGCCGCCTGCCGCCACGCCTCTCCGACCTCGCCATCAAGGGCTTTGCGACGCGGATCGAACCCGACCGCGACCGCAACGACTAGCGCCCCGTCTTCTGCCCCGTCGGCGCCTCACCGGCGGGCCCCTCGAAGCGGCGCACTGAGGCATCATAGGTCGGATGCAGGGTCCCGCAGAGGCGATCCCAGAACGTGAAGGTGTTCGCGAAATTGCAGCGGAACTGCGCGTGGTGCTGATCGTGGTAGACCGTGCAGACGCCGAGCCAAGGCGCGCGCGCGATAGGCGAGGCGAAATACTCATGGCCCGCATGCCCGATCATCCCTGTCACCTGATCCCAGATCTTGTGCATGACGAAAACGAGGGCCGGGAAGGGCAGCACCAGCGGCGCGACGAGGAAATAGCTCTGCTCAAAGAAGGTCCCCACCATCGTGTCGTTGTTGTTGGACCAGGGCGTGGGCGCGATGGAGACGTGGTGCTGGGCATGGAAGCGGTAGAGCGCCCGCGTATGCATCAACCGATGAGCCCAGTAGAACCAGGCGTCATAGATCACGAGCGAAACGACAAAGCCGACAACGACCTCGAGAAGCCCCAGATCCCAGGGCGAGAAAAGCCCCCAGCCCTGCGCCTGCAGCCAGAGCCCAGCCGCCACATAGGCCGCGATGAATAGGAGCGAGAGCAGGGACTGCCGGATATCGGTGCGCCGATCCGAGGGGGCGCGGCTCTGGATCCGCCGTTCCGGGTGCCGGGCGTTCATGGCTTCAAGCGCCAGTCCCGTGGCCGCGTAGAGGGCAATGAGCGCGACAGCCGCAATCGCCCAGAGCCCAAGAACGCCGCCGAAGGTCTCTATCGCCGCGAGTTGCGTAGCCAGCATGGTCCCTCCCTCCTGCGCCTATCCTGGCCTGTGCGGCCCCCGCGCGCGCGTCTAAAGCGTCTCTAGGATCGCGCGCGTCTCGGTGACGGCGTGGTCGATCTGATCAATCTCATGCTCCGAGGTCAGAAAGAAACGCAGCCGAGCCTGACGCTCAGGCACTGCGGGGAAGATGATCGGCATCGCGTTCACGCCACGCTCGAGCAGCGTGTTGGAGAGGCGGACGGCGCGCAGACTGTCTCCCGTCATCATCGGGAGGACCGCATGGCCCTCGGAGAGCCCGGTGTCGATCCCCGCCCGTCGCGCGGCGTCGAGCATGTAGCGCCCGTTCTGAGCGAGCTTGGCCACCCGCGCGGGCTCGCGCTGCATGACGGCGAGCGCGGCCTGAGCCGCGGCGGCAACCGGCGCTGGTATCCCTACGGAAAATACGAAGCCCGGCGCTGCGGATTTCAGGAACTCGATCAGCGGCTCGGAGCCGCAGATGTACCCCCCACAGGCGCCCAGCGTCTTCGAGAGGGTGCCCATCCAGACATCGACCTCGCGCGGGTCGACACCTTGCGCCTCGGCGATGCCGCGACCGGTCTCTCCCAAGACACCCAGCGCATGCGCCTCGTCCACCATCAGCCACGCGTCATGGCGGTGCTTGATTTCGATGAGACGCGCCAGATCCGGCGTATCTCCATCCATCGAATAGAGCCCCTCGACCGCGATCAGCACATGGCGGTGGCGCCCTCGTACCTGGCTCAGCATGTCCTCGAGCCAGGCGAGATCATTGTGCGGCATCGACAGGCGCGTCGCCCCCGACAGGCGCGCCCCTTCCGCGATGGAGTTGTGGATTAGCGCGTCGCAGATGATCAGGTCCTTAGGCCCGAGCAGCGTGCCGATCGTCGTCACATTGGTCGCATGGCCCGAGACCATGACGACGGCCGCCTCCACCCCATAGGCCGCCGCCAGATCCTGTTCCAGCGCGGCGTGATAGGGCCGCTCACCGCCCGCGACGCGTGAGGCCGTGGCCGAGATCCCATAGCCGTCGATTGCCGCCTTGGCTGCGGCCGCGACCTCGGGATGGCCGTTCAGTCCGAGATAGTCATAGCTCGCAAAGGTCACCTGAGCGCCGCCGCCATAGGCCGCCTTGACCCCCGTGCCGCCGCTGTTCTTCCGGAAATAGGGCGATGCGACGCCGAAGGCCTCCGCCGCCCGAAGCTTCATGGCAATGGGCTTGTAATCGGGATGAGCCGCGAAATCGGCACGCCGAGGGCCGGCACTTTGCGCGATGGTCTCAGCCGGGCTCTGCCCGCGCGCGCCGGCCTCCCGCCCGCGGCGCGAGGCATCCAGTGTGCGCAGCGAGGCCAAGAGATCGCTGCGGCGCTTGGCATGCATCGTCATCCGAGAGATCTCCGCTTTGTGCCCGCGATCTGCGCGACCATGGCGCGATCCAACGTCCCCGAACCATCCTTAAGATGCCGTTGTGCCAGCACTTCGACCACCCTCTCGTCCTCGTCTCGCGGGTCGTCCGGCTCGGCGTCGGCGTGCTCCATACTATCGAGCAGACGCTGGCAGAGGTCCGCGATGGTGATCTCACCACCCGCATCGAAGAGCGGGATCGTGCGACCGAGCCGCTCCTCGAGCCCCATCCTCAGATCCATGGCCATCAGACTGTCGACCCCCAGCGTGCCGAGGGGGCGATAGGCATCGATCTC
>JBCCLX010000492.1:0-2873 GCA_039026635.1 Pseudomonadota bacterium | reverse complement strand
TCGGCCACCGGTTGGTCGACCGGCGCCTCGGGCGGGGGGAAGAGCGCATACCAGGCGAAGACCACCGCCATGGAGAGAACCGCCGCCAAGATCAGGTTGCGCGTCTCATCCTTGTTATCACCGCCGAACATCGCGCCTCCGGGCCCTCGTCTCTTCTGCTTCGCAGGCACTTACCGTCACCAGCCGCCCAGTCCAAGGGGCAGCGGCGAGATGCAGGGGCCGGAGCCGCTTTGCGAGCCTCAGCGCTAGTTCAACAGCACCGCGATCAGGCCGCCGAGGACCAGCGCAAAGGGCCAAAGCTGCTGGAACAGGCTGTGCTGGCGGCGACGGCGCCAGTCGAAGGGGCCGCGGCTGGGATCGTCCAGCAGGGGATCGGGCAGGATCTCGCTGTCCGTAAAGCCTGATCTGCCCCGCAGCAGGGTGCCGAGGGCGCGTTTGCGCTCCATCTCCTGGCGCTCTTCAATCGTCGGTCCGCCGTGTTTCTGCATCAGAGGCTCCAAGTGCGGCGAAATCGAAAAGGGTGGGGTCGGCAAGCTGGCTGGGGCGAATGTTGCGCAGCGCGCGGAACATCACCTCGCGCCGGCCGGGGTGGCGGCGCTCCCAATCGTCGAGCATCGCCTTGATCTGGGCGCGCTGCAGGCCTTCCTGGCTGCCGCAGAGATCGCAGGGGATGATCGGGAAGCCCATGGCACGGGCGAAGCGGTCGCAATCGGCCTCGGCCACATGGCTGAGCGGGCGCAGGACTTCCACATCCCCCTCGTCGTTCAGGAGCTTCGGCGGCATCGCGGCCAAGCGCCCGCCGTGGAAGAGGTTGAGCATGAAGGTCTCGAGGATGTCGTCCCGGTGATGGCCGAGCACGATGGCCGCGCACCCCTCCTCCCGCGCAATCCGATAGAGATGGCCGCGGCGCAGGCGCGAGCAGAGCGCGCAATAGGTTGCCGTGGAAGGCACCTTGGCGGTCACCACGCTATAGGTGTCCTGATACTCGATTCGATGCGGCACCCCGAGGCCGGCCAGAAACGCGGGCAGCACCGTCGCCGGAAACCCCGGCTGCCCCTGATCCAGATTGCAAGCCAAGAGATCGACCGGCAGCAGCCCCCGCCATTTGAGCTCGAGCAGCACGGCAAGCAGCGTGTAACTGTCCTTGCCGCCAGAGAGGCACACCAGCCAGCGCGCGCCCGGACGCACCATCGCATAGGCCTCCATCGCCTCGCGCGTCTCCCGCAAGAGCCGCTTGCGCAGCTTGCGAAACTCCAGGCTCTCGGGCGCATCCGCATAGAGGCGAGCGAGGATATCGTCGGCGGCATCGAGCATGTCGGCCTCTTTACCCGACTTGGAGGGAGAGGAGGAGGGCGCTGTCAGCCATCCGAGAGATCCCGACGAAAGCGCTCCTGCGTCTCAAGGGTCCGAGTATCGACATCCAGAACCGTGAGAACACCCTGAGCGGTGAAGGAGACGCCTATCCTATCGTCGCCAGAGATGTGTGCTTGGACGCTTGAGGCCAGCACGTCATCTGCGATGGCGACGCGTTTTACGCCGTCAGGCGACGTCAGGAGGACCTCTGCCGGATCAGACCTGGTGAGCCGGCCGTCACCCGAGCGGTCCTCTGTGACGATGACGAAGAGGAGCGCTTCAACATCATAAGCCTCGGCGCTGCCCATCTGTCGGGGCGGCAACGCGATCTGGCGCAGTACGAGGCCCTTTCGTGGCGCAAGAAGTCGGCGCTTCTGCCCGCTTTCGAGATCGACGAAAACGATATCGACTGTGTTCCCTCTACTTGCCTTGGAGGCCAGCCCGAGGGCGATCTCCTGGTCTCGCATGAGAGGGACGCGCATGATTTGGCCGGGCCCAAACTCCGGGAGACCCCAGTTGAGATCGTCATAGCGAACGCCCGCATCCCGCTGCAGGGCAACAACACTCTGGACTGGTCGCCCACGTGTCAATTCGCTGAGAAAGACGAGCGCGACGATCACTGTGACGAGGATCGCACCCAGGCTCGCGACAGCGATCAGGATAGCGTTCAGGCGCCAAAGGAAGCGGAAGAACCTAGTCTCCGGCTGGATCATTCACGGCTTCCTCTTATCGCCGGGCACGGGGTCGTAGCCGGAGGCGCCGCCGGGGCGGCAGCGGGCGAGGCGGCGGAGGATGAGGCCGGTGGCGCGGAGGGGGGGATGGCGTGCCAAGGCCTCAAGCGCGTATTCCGAGCAGGTCGGTTGGAAGCGGCAATGCATGCCGACCCAGGGGCTGGCCAGCAGGCGGTAGGCGCGGATTGGCAGGGCGAGGAGGCGGCCGATGGGCCCCTCGATCACCGGTCCACGCCAGGCGGGGCGCGGCGGGGAGCAGCAGGCGCAGGGGGGGCGGCTGTCCTCGCTCATTGGCGCTTCGGTTTCCGGGGGGCGTGGATGCGCTCCAGCGCCTCGGCGATATCGTCCACCAGCGCCTCGAAACGACGTTCCACCGTGCCGCCAGCGCGCGCGACCAGCACATAGTCCCAGCCCGGGCGACCTGCGCGGGGCAGGACGCGGGCCGCGGCCTCGCGCAGGCGGCGCTTCGCGCGGTTTCGGATCACCGCGTTACCCACCTTTTTGGAGGCCGTGTAGCCGACACGGAGCGGGGGCGCGACGGGCGCGGCTCCCTCAGGCGGCGCGGGGCGGCGCAGGCCCTGCATGAGAACGCCTGGCGCCGCATGTTTGCGGCCCCGGGCACAAGCGAGGAAGTCGCGACGTTTGGTAAGGCTGGCCGGGAGCGCCATGGGGCTCCTCCCTTATGGCGCGCAGCGGGGCGTGGCGGGGCGTGGCTTACGCCGACAGCTCCTTGCGGCCCTGACGCCGACGGCGGTTAATGATCTTGCGGCCGTTCTTCGTCGCCATCCG
>JBCCLX010000491.1:0-2877 GCA_039026635.1 Pseudomonadota bacterium | reverse complement strand
GCCCTTCGCAAGGAGCTGGCTCTCGGCGGTGGGGGCGGGCAGGGCGCCGAGGCGCGCACTATCGCGGGCGTTCCCTTCCTCGCGCAGAGCCTGCCGGGCGTGAACCCCAAGGACCTGCGAGGCCTGGTGGACGAGCACAAGAAGCGCCTCGGCTCCGGCGTCGTGCTGCTGATCGCCGAGGCCGGCGGTAAGGCCAGCATCGCCGCAGGCGTGACGGCGGATCTGACCGAGCGCGTCTCCGCCATCGAGGTCGTCAAAGCGGCGGTTGCAGCCGTGGGAGGTGTCGGTGGTGGCGGTCGGCCGGATATGGCCCAGGGCGGCGGCCCGGACCCCTCCAAGGCCGAGGAGGCGATCAAGGCGGCCGAGGCCCTGTTGGCGGGCTAAGGACGGCGCATGTCGCGACGGAACGACGCGATGGCGCCGTTCACACTCCCGTCAGTCATACGGGAGCACCCCATGAGAACGATCCTGATCACCGGCGCCGCCATCGCCGCCCTCGCCATCGGCGCCTTCGCGACCGGCCTGCCCCAGGCGGCCGCCCAACAGGGCGAACGCTACGCCGCGCGCGGTCTGCAAGGGGCCGAGCATCGAGGCGGACCGCGGGGCATGCGCGGCGATCGCCGCATGAACGGCTACATTCGCCTGCGCGACCAATTCGACAGTAACGGCGATGGCGCGATCACCCAGACGGAGATCGACGGCACACGCGACGGTCAGGTTACGCGGTTCGATACCGATGGCGATGGCGCGCTGTCGATCGAGGAATACGAGGCGCTCTGGCTAGACGCGATGCGCAACCGCATGATCCGTCGCTTCCAGAGCCATGACCGCGACGGCGATGGGATCGTCTCGGCGGAGGAGTATCGCCAACGCACGCGCGATCTCGTGCTGCGGCACGACCGTACGGGCGACGGTCAGCTGACCATCGAGGATGCCCGTCGCGCCGGGCGCAGCCCTCGCGCGCAATAAGGCCTAGGCATCAGGACCGCGAAAATGGCCAACGAAAAAGGCCCCCGGCGCAAACCGGGGGCCTTGGATCGACGCGCGTGCGTGGCTCACATGAGCATCGCCATCGGATCCTCGATATAGCCGACGATGGCATCGAGGAACTGGGCGCCGAGCGCGCCGTCGATGACCCGGTGATCGACTGAGAGCGTGACGGACATTGAGGTCTCGATCGCCACCGCCCCTTCGCGCACCACGGGGATCTTGCGGCCCGCGCCGACGGCCAGGATCGAGCCATGGGGCGGGTTGATCACCGCATCGAAGTTCTCGATCGCGAACATGCCGAGGTTGGAGATCGCGAAGCTGCCGCCCTGATACTCGCCCGGCGCCAGTTTGCGCTCGCGTGCACGGCCGGCCAGATCCTTCATCTCCGCCGAGATGGCCGAGAGCGACTTGGCATGCGCATCGCGGATCACCGGCGTGAAGAGCCCGCCGTCGATGGCGACCGCGACGGCCACATCCGAGGGCTTCATCATCAGGAGGCGGTCCCCGGCCCAGACCGCATTCGCGCCCGGCACCGCCTGCAGCGCCAGGGCCGAGGCTTTGATGATGTAATCGTTGACCGAGAGCTTGATGCCCCGCTTCTCGCCCTTGGCGTTCATCTCCGAGCGCAGCTTAAGAAGCGCATCGAGCGCAATCTCGCGGCGAAGATAGAAGTGCGGGATCGTTTGCTTGGCCTCGGTGAGCCGGTTCGCGATGGTCTTGCGCATGCCATCGAGCGGCTGTTCGGCGAACTCGCGCCCCTCGAACATCTTCATCACGGCCTCGGCGCTTGGTGCTGCCGGGGCGGTGGGCTTGGGCGCGTCGGCCGCTTTGGCCGGCGTGGGGGCGGCCGCCGGTGCTGGCGCCGCGGTCGCGTTCTCCACATCGGCCTTCACGATCCGACCATGGGGGCCCGAGCCATTGATGGCGGTCAGATCCAGGCCCTTCTCGGCCGCGATCCGGCGGGCGAGTGGCGAGGCGAAGACGCGGCCGCCGGCACCCGTGGGGGCCGCCGGTGCGGGCGCGGGGTTCGCAGGCGCCGGGGCCTCGGTGGCAGGCGCGGCACCGTTGCTCGCCGGGGCTGCGGCTGCCGGCGCGGGGGCGGGCGCGGCGCCGGCGCCATCGAGGGCCGCCGCGTCCTCACCCTCTTCCAGCAGCACAGCGATGATCTCGTTGACCTTCACCGCATCGGTGCCTTCGGGCACGATGATCTTGCCCATCGTGCCCTCGTCGACGGCCTCCACCTCCATGGTGGCCTTATCCGTCTCGATCTCCGCGATAACGTCACCGCTGGAGACGCTGTCGCCTTCCTTCACGGTCCATTTGGCGAGCTTGCCCTCTTCCATCGTCGGTGAGAGGGCGGGCATCAGGATATTGATCGGCATCGCACCCTCCTCAGCGGTAGCAGACGGATTTGGCCGCCTCGACGACCTCGGCAGTGGTCGGCAGCGCGAGCTTCTCGAGATTGGCCGCATAGGGCATCGGTACGTCCTTGCCGGTGATGTTGAGGACCGGCGCGTCGAGCCAGTCGAACGCCTCCTGCATCAGCACGGCCGAGATGTGGTTGCCGATGGAGCAGACAGGCCAGCCTTCCTCGACGGTGATGCAGCGATTGGTCTTTTGGACCGAGCGGACGACGGTGGCCGTGTCCATCGGGCGCAGCGTGCGCAGATCGACCACCTCGGCCGAGATACCCTCGCCGGCCAGCGCCTCCGCGGCCTCCATGGCATAGCCCATGCCGATGCCGAAGCTGACGATGGTGATGTCCGAGCCCTCCCGCGCGATGCGGGCCTTGCCGAGCGGCACGGTGAAGTCATCGAGGTCGGGCACGTCGAAGGACTTGCCGTAGAGGATCTCGTTCTCGAGGAAGACCACTGGGTTCGGATCGCG